>JBEBCV010000074.1:0-13453 GCA_041157505.1 Chloroflexota bacterium
AGGTGGGCCCGGTAGGATTCGAACCTACGACCAAGCGATTATGAGTCGCCTGCGCTAACCGCTGCGCCACGAGCCCGTGAAAGAATTACAGCATGCAATTTTACCAAAAATATACCATCGAAACCTGGTTTTTTTTTATTTTGCCTTCCAAACATCGTAACAGGCAAATGTATACAAACATTGCACTTGTGTTTTTGCATTTATCCACCAATAAAGATTTCAGATATAATAGAATTTATGTTCTAAAATCCTTGTTTAAAAAAATGGTCATTAAGTTGATTGACACTTGAGTGATCATTATTAGAATGCTCCAATGGAGATACTATCAAAGCTGTCATTTGAATAGGATTCCACAACAAGGATTAACTCACTAACTCAAAATAAACCCTACCTTGACAGCAGGCGGGGTGGAAAAGGAGATATATGAATGTTACAAGCGCCCTTGTCCTCGGCATTTTGATCGGATGGCTGCTTGAATGGGCTATTGATTGGTTTTATTGGCGTCGTCCAACCCAAAACACCGCCCACTCAGGTCGTTCAGCCAAAAAGGACACAAAGAAAATCTTCCGATACGATCAACGCCCAGCAGATGCCGATGACCTGAAAAAGGTCCAGGGGGTGGGTCCTGCCATTGAAAAGCAATTGAACAATGCAGGGATCTACAAATATGAACAGCTGGCACAGTTAAGTCCGAATGAGTTCGATAAGGCCATGGACAAACTTCTCAAACGTGTACTAAGTCAAAGATCGATCATGCGCCAAGCTCGCGATTTGGCAAACAAAAAGTCAATAAAGGCGGCGTCATGAACAAAGACAATAAAGCCTATTATGCACCTGGATATGATCTCTTCAAGATGGTATTTTCGGTGATATTAGGCAGCTTGTTTGTCGTTCTGCTTCTTCGTGATACTCAGTCTACAAAGGATGTGATCCAAAACGTAACAATTGAAAACAATGTGCAAACAACCAACGAAGAAAGACCTGTTATTACTGTAGCGCCACAAAGCGTTACTGAAACAACTGATGTAATTGAGGAAACTCCCCCCCTCACTCTACAAGAAGGCTCTGAGTTAAGTTGCCCAGTACATCCTTCACGCCTTCAGGTAGGTGATACAGTCATGGTTAAGAACTGGGTAAACCTAAGAGACGCCCCAAATTTAAGCGCCTCGATCCTTAAAACACATGCACCTGGTACAACCTTGGAAGTCATTGGTGAGCCAGTATGCAGCGTATTTGGAGAAGGTTCGCAAAAGGGCTACCTTTGGTGGCAAGTCCGTCTTCCCAACGGACAGACGGGTTGGTCAGTAGAAGCACCGATCAATTCCGAAGGCTACTTTCTAGAGCCGTTGGGGTAATAACTATCCACCTCGAAAAAGAACACCTGGTTGTTTGACAACCAGGTGTTCTTTTTGTTCTATTTAGGGTAATTAAAAAAAATCAAGACCTGCAATTGTTCAGAACAATTGCAGGTCTTGAACACAGAGCGGGAGATGGGATTCGAACCCACGAAATGTCAGCTTGGAAGGCTGATGCCTTACCACTTGGCGACTCCCGCAAAGCGAGGCTGATTTTACATGCAGGAACGCAGACCGTCAAGCACCTTGACCGTCAGAATACAATGCAGTAAAATACTGCCCGCTTAACAAATGAACGCTTCCGTAGCTCAGTGGATTAGAGCGCTTGCTTGCGGAGCAATAGGTCGCAGGTTCGAGTCCTGCCGGGAGCACTAAAAACTGCCTTTTTCAGGGCAGTTTTTTTGTTAGGTCGCACGCCCCATCGAGGGATTTTTCAAGTCCTGCTAGGAGTACAGCAAACCACCTTTCGTGAAAGAGGTGGTTTTGTTTTTTCGATCAGCCCCCAGATTTTCAACTTGAAAGCCGTCACGAACGAAAAAGGAAAAAGCCGTCTCTTTTTGTTTATAATCCACTCACCATGAAAAAGAAAAAACCGCACATCCTCCTTACTAATGATGATGGCATCCGCTCGCCTGGTTTGTGGGCAGCGGCAAGCGAGCTTGCCAAGATCGGCTATGTCACTGTTGCCGCGCCACGCAATCAATCCAGCGGCATGGGACGAAGTCTTCCCAGCACATCGGATGGCGTTATTCACAAAGAGAAGGTTCAGGTCAATGGGCAGGAATGGGATGTGTACGCCGTTGGCGGCTCTCCTGCGCAGGCCGTTCTGCATGGTGTTTTGGAGATCGTCCCCCACAAACCTGATCTAATCGTTTCAGGCATCAACTACGGCGAAAATGTTGGTTTAGGTATTACCATATCCGGCACGGTTGGGGCCGCCATGGAAGGCGCCAATCTTGGGATCCCTGCCCTTGCCATCTCCCTCGAAACTGATCCGCATTACCATCTTAGTCACTCTGAAGATATCGATTTCTCCACTGCTGGATATTTCACGGCCTACTTTGCTCACATTCTATTGGAAAAGAAACAATTTGACGGAGTGGATGTGCTAAAAGTAGAAATACCGCGTCACGCCACGCCGGAAACAGAATGGGAAGTAGCAAGGCTTTCGCGCCTCCGATACTATGTTCCCACACCGGCGAAACGTTCGTCATGGGATGAACCTGGTCCAATAGGTTATGCTCACGATAATAACCTTCCGCATGAAAAAGAAGGCACCGACGTTTATGTTCTGCGCACAAAAAAGAAAGTTGCCGTTACCCCCATCGATCTAGACATGACCGCTCGTGTTGATTTTGGGAAACTCGAAAAACACCTGCGTGATTAATCTGACGCTTCTCATATTCATAATCATCATCTGTACAACAAGTAGAAATCTGACCATTAGTATCTCAGCAAACACAAAACTAAATAGCTAACATATATCGGCAGCAATGCCTCATAATTCCTTCTATATTATTACGTGAAAGATATAATATTCACTATGAAATTAAAATTAAGATTGCTACCGCTTGCAGCTGCGATTGCCGCTGTAAGTTTTATTTATTACAAGAGCGTATATCAGTCTCCCGATCAACTAAACGATTTCATAGGAATAATTTTACTAATAAGTCTATTAGGCTTGTTTTTTCATTCCAATTCCACTTGGGTGGATATCGCCGCACCATTCTTAATAGCTTTTTTGTTTTTTCCACCCTTGTATTGGCTCTGGCGAAGTGGACAATATGACACTACGGCTATCGCTGGACTTATTCCTATTCAAGATATGCTGCAGTATTATGGTGATGCGCTTTTACTTCAATATGGGTATCGACTTGCGCTCTTTTCTTCCAATCGTCCAATATTTATAAGTTTTCTTTCTTTTATTCTAAAGATCACAAATAACAACCTACAACTTACCTTAGTTGTACTAACCATCTTTGTAATTGTATCTGTTATATTTCTTGCGTTTGAAGTAAAGAAATCATTTGGGGGATTTACTGCCATGACTGTGGTAGTGATGATCTATTATTGTTACAAAGGTTATGGTTTTATTGGCAAAATCATGACAGAACAGCTTGGTCTTCCACTAGGGGCACTTGCATTGGCATTATTCTTGCATGGGCTTAGAAAAAACAAGTTGCCCTCGCTCCTTTTAGGGCTCTTAACCCTTACTGTTGCACTTAATACCCGTGCGGGTGCGTTTTTCGTCATACCAGCAGTAATTTTTTGGGGCACATTCTTTTATTCTGAAAAAGGATTTTCTTTTCGTAATGCTCTGGCTTTTTCGTCAGCAGCTTTAGTTGGTTTCTTATTAAATTTTCTAATTGTTAAGGGAATTGGTAATTTGGAAGGTGTTCCATTCGAAAATTTTGGACACACATTTTATGGGCTTATCCATGGATATCGCGGTTGGCCCGCACTGCTTATCGACCATCCTAACAGCCGCGGCAGGGATGCCTGGCCATACATTCTTGAAACACTTCGGTCACATCCTGAAAACCTACCATTAGGTATTATGAGAGCCTATTTTGATTACCTTACACCAAAAACAATGTTCCGCTTTTTGTATTTTTCGCGCGAAACCCAAACTTTGGTTTCCTCTTTTCTTTATGGCTGCACAATACTGGGAATTTGGCGGTTATTTCGGCTATCCTCTATTAAGAGTTTTTTTCTATTCATCCTTGCCGGGATTTTCTTATCAATCCCTTTCGTACCGCCTATCGATGATGGTATTCGAGCATTGACAGCTACAATTCCATTTTCAGCCTTGCTTCTTGCCCTACCATTATCAATAGACAAGAGAATTGATGATATTGAACAATTTGGATGGTTGCATGGATACACGTTGCTTTTTATTTTCTTTATCTTTACTGGCCCATTTTTAGTTAGATTCAACCCTGTACCGAAACCTACACCCGATCCAATAAATTGCCCTGAAAACACCATACCAGTGGCATTTTGGGTGAAGCAAGGCTCTTTTGTAAGGTTAGTGAAAAACGAATCCAGATCCTATTCATTTGTACCTGACCTGCGTGTGCGAGATTTTCGAGAGGCAACAGCAAAGAATCCGTTTGACTTTCTCAATGAAATAAGCCCTATCTTCCGGCGGATGGAACCCAACCAAACTATTCTTGCTGCCCACAATCTTTATAATCTATCGGAATACTCCAAGCCGTTTATACTGATAGCATCGACTAATCTTGTAAAAATCGGGCAAATTAACCAGTACTGTGCATATCACATTGTTACAGATAGTTACGGCCCAATTGATCTATTCGTAGAATATTCTCTGGACCCTGGCGATTTTCTTGATAAATAATATTTTGATAATGTGCCATTACCCTCATAAACTACAAATATCTGATAGGTTTTGAGACAAAGCTCTGATATATTTATTATAGGCAATCAGACTGGAATATGTCATAATTGCCTTACTGCGCGTATCCTTGTGAACGCGACGGAAAAATCCTAAATAACCGAGAATGTGTGCACATCAGGGTGTCAGCACACGTATGCGGACTCTACCTTTACCGGAGGGTACCTTGTCAACAACAACGATCTCTAACACCACGTCACAACGAAAAAAAGTGACGACTCTCACGTTCCGACAAAAGAAGGAACGGGGTGAGCCGCTCACCATGCTAACTGCCTACGACTATCCCACTGCAATGGCGATGGACAGGGCGGGTGTCGACTCCATCCTCGTAGGCGATTCGCTTGCGATGGTGGTGCTTGGCTATGAAAACACACTGCCCGTCACCATGGATGAAATGCTGCATCATGCTCGTGCCGTGGCGCGCGGCGCCACAGGCGCATTGCTCATCGGCGATATGCCTTTCATGTCTTATCAAGTTTCTGTAGAAGATGCACTTCGTAATGCCGGGCGCTTCCTGCAACAAGGCGGCATGGATGCCGTCAAATTAGAAGGCGGACGTGAACGAGCCGATGCTGTTCGTGCCATCGTCAATGCAGGCATTCCTGTGATGGGACATTTAGGGCTTACACCGCAATCTGTAAATCAATTGGGCGGTTTCCGCGCGCAAGGGAAAACAGCATCTGCAGCGAAACGATTACTCGAAGATGCGCAAATACTGGAAGAAGCGGGTGCATTTAGTATCGTGCTCGAAGCGGTTCCAGCCCGGCTGGCAGAATATATTTCCAGGAAGATATCCATACCCACGATTGGTATTGGCGCAGGTGCAGGTTGTGATGGGCAAGTGCTCGTCACTCACGATCTGCTTGGATTATTCGAACGCTTCACACCAAAATTCGTCA
Source organism: Chloroflexota bacterium (assembly GCA_041157505.1). Taxonomy (GTDB): domain Bacteria; phylum Chloroflexota; class Anaerolineae; order Anaerolineales; family Villigracilaceae; genus Villigracilis. The sequence continues at coordinate 5,673 of JBEBCV010000074.1, forward strand.
GGCAATATGCCAACTTGCATGAAACAATGAACAAAGCCTTCAAAGAATATATTGATGATGTTGCGGCGAAACGTTTCCCCGCAGTGGAACACACGGTGGAAATGACAGACGACGAATGGGATGTCTTTCAAAAGGAATTGAAATGAAAGAGAATATCTTATTGGTAGGTACAGGCGCGCTCTCCACTTTATTTGCCGCACGATTGAGCGAGGCTGGTCATCACGTCTCCATGCTTGGCACGTGGAAAGATGGTTTGCAAGCGTTGAACCAAAATGGAGCCCGGGTTGCAGAAACGAATGGCAAAGAACGCGCCTTTCAAGTGTATGCCACAGACAATCCTTCTGATCTTTCCAACGTAAAACATGCCATCGTGCTTGTCAAATCATGGCAGACCAAACGCGTGGCAGAAAAACTTAAAGGGATCCTTGCGCCAGATGGAATGGTGCTTACCCTCCAAAATGGACTTGGCAACCGCGAAACGCTCTCTCAGGACCTTGGGGTTGAGCGTGTTGCCCTCGGCATGACCACCACTGGAGCCACTCTGCTCGGACCTGGTTTGGTAAAAGTCGGCGGCGCAGGAGTCATCTCACTGGAGCAGAATCAGGCGCTCGGTCCGCTTGAGGCGGCTCTTCGTTCCTCCAACTTTAATTTGCAGATCGTTCAAGATGCAAAGTCTCTTGTTTGGGGTAAGCTCATCATCAATGCAGCCATCAACCCATTGACCGCATTGCTGCAAGTTCCAAATGGTGAATTGCTATCACATCCGTGGGCACGTAAAGCGATGAGTGCTTTGGCGCGTGAGGCGGCAGAAGTGGCACAAGCCGAACATGTGAACCTGCCATTCAGCAACCCGATCGAAGCCGTGGAAGATGTGGCACGTAAAACGGCGAAAAATCTTTCATCCATGTTCCAGGATGTGAGGCGCGGCGCACCGACCGAGATCGATGCCATCTGCGGCGCGGTGACCAAGCGCGGTGAGATGCATGGCATCAGTACACCCTATAATCGTTCATGCTGGCAGTTGGTAAAGGCAATGTGAATTACAGGGGCGGGTTCCCCGCCCCTACCGCTATAAAAAGGGTGACATTTATCTATATTCTGCATGATTTCGTTTCTGCCCATCAAAAATGGCACATGGTAAGATAAAAGAAAACTTTATCGTTAGGAGGCGCACATGCGCAAACTAATCTCGATCCTTTTGTTGGGAATGTTTTTGGCATTCCCGATTTCCGCATCTGCACAAAGCGATGCGGCGCTTTCCTTTGTTACCGTGCAATTGTGGCCCGAATATGACCAGCCCAGCATGCTGGTGATCGTGGATTTTCAAACAGCGGCAAACACCACTCTGCCTGCCACGCTTACCTTCCGCATCCCTGCTGGAGCGAGCTTGATCGCGGTTGCAGCAGACACAGGTAATGGACAATTTCTTGACCATCCATATACAGGTCCGAATGCAGAAGGGGAATATCAGACCTTTAGCATGGTCGTTGAGCAGAACATCCCTTATCGCTTTGAATATTATGAGGCACTCACTTACAACAGTGATGAGCGCATCTTCTCTTATCTCTGGGATAACGAGTATGCTGTTGAAAATTTCCAGTATCTCTTCCTTGAGCCGCTCGATGTGACCGAAGTCTCACTCGACCCAAAGCACACTGCACAGGAGACCTTTAACGGCTTGAATTACTACGATGGTGCTCCTGTAAAACTGGCGGCAGGTGAGCAATATTCACTCAATGTAAGTTATACAAAGACCACAGACACCCTTGTCTCAGACGCTCAATCTGTACAGATCGCCGAACCTGTGAACGAAGATACGCCGGGGCGCGTCTCCCTTGCAAACAGCCTGCCCTATATCATTGGCGGATTGGGAATCATCATGATCGCAGGTGGATTGATGTATTACTTCCAATGGGGTCGCCACTCCGCTGGAAGCAGCAAACAACGCCGCCGCGTACGGTCCACCACAGAAAATGATGCAACCAGCGTGTACTGCCCGCAATGTGGGTCGCGTGCAAAGCCCAGTGACCGGTTCTGCCGCACATGCGGTGCAAGACTAAGGCACGAAGAAGCATAACGAGGAGAGACCCTGAAGGCGATAAGACGCCTTTGGGGTCTTTTTATGTAAGCCATGAATAATGTGTCGTTCGAGATCATATACTTCTTTTACGGGCTCGCCTTTTTCAGCATGGGTTTGTTGGTTGCCATGGAAGGCGGTCGCTCGACGGATGCGCGGTTGCGCATGGCATTACGTCCGCTGGCAGGGTTTGGGCTTGTTCATGCGGCACACGAATGGCTCGAAATGTTCAGAGCAATGGGGCATTTGAACTACTTCTTTGAAGGCATTTATCCACTTCTTGCGTTATCCATCCTTGCATTCTCATTTCTATCATTGGCAGCATTTGGTTCCTATCTGGTCTTGGGCAGTGAGTCCACCTGGCGTGTCAGTCTCATCATTCCACTTGGTCTTGAAGCGATCTGGGTCTATGGATTGCTGATCTTCAAGAACCGATATCCACTGGACAATATCTACATTGTTGCCGATGTGTGGACACGTTACTCCATTGCCATTCCGGCGGGTCTGCTTGCAGCAGCGGGTTTGGTCGTTCAACAACGTGCATTCCGCAGAGCAGGGTTGGTGAGCTTTGGGCGCGACAGCCTGTGGGCTTCAGTTGCGTTCATTTGGTACAGTCTCATCGGTCAACTCTTTACAGAACCAAGCTCATTGCCACCATCAACATTTCTCAATGCAGATCTATTTCAAAACATCTTTGGTTTTTCCATTCAGTTATTGCGTGCGGTAACCGCCATTTTCGCTTCGTTGTTCGTCACCCGCTTTTTACGTGCCTTTCAAGTGGAAAGCGACAGCAAGATCGCAGAACTGCAAGCAGCACAATTACACGAGTCGCAGCAACGCGAACAATTGCGTGCCCAACTCTTTCGCCGCATTGTCGGTGCGCAAGAGTCAGAACGTCAGCGCATTGCACGTGACCTGCACGATGAAACCGGTCAATCACTGACCGCCATAGGAATGGGGTTGCGAGGGCTTGCAAACGAAACTGACTCAAAAAAGCGGCTCGCCACCCTGACCCAACTTCAATCTCTAACCTCAGAATCCATCCGCGAATTGCAGCGCATCATCTCGGACCTCAGGCCTGCGCACCTCGATGACCTGGGCCTTTCTGCCACCTTGAGGTGGTACACTTCGCGCGTCCATGAGTTGACCACCATTCACACCCGCGTGGATATTGAAGGGGATGAGCCCGCACTCGATGATGCTGTGAAGATCACCATTTTCCGCATTGTGCAAGAGGCGTTGAACAATGTCATCAAACATGCACAAGCGACAACGATCAATGTCAAGATCCATTACCTGCCAAAGGAAGTACGCATCCATGTATTTGACAATGGACTGGGTTTCGATATGAAAGATGTACAGAGCCGCATTGGGCGCGTCTCCTTGGGGCTGGCAGGCATGGAAGAACGGGCAGCCCTGCTTGGCGGCGGTGTAACCGTTTCTTCACGCCCTGGCTACGGTACAGAGGTGGAAGCGGTAATTCCCTTCCATTTGATAAGGCAGGAGGACAAATGACGATTCGATTGTTATTGGTGGACGACCATGCGGTGGTCCGCACCGGTTTGAAAATGCTGCTCAGCGGGCAGGAAGATGTTGAGATCGTTGGCGAAGCTGGTTCTGCCGCCGAAGCATTGGCAGAGACCGAGCGGGTTCAACCGACAGTGATATTGATGGATATTGGCTTGCCCGATAAGACCGGCATCGAAGCCACACGTGAGATCAAGGCTAAATTCTCGAATGTGAACATTGTGGCGCTGACCATTCATGAAGATGAAGAATATTTCTTCCAAATGTTGAACGCAGGCGCTTCGGGTTACGTCCCCAAGCGTGCTGCTCCTGAAGAGTTGATCACTGCCATTCGCGCGGCAGCCAACGGCGAAGTGTATCTTTACCCGTCAATGGCAAAATTATTGGTGCGCGATTTTCTAAACATAGACCGGCTTACCGATGAAAAGCCAAATCTAGATGGGTTGACCGACCGCGAGAGTGAGGTACTTGCCATGTTGGCAGAAGGGGCAAGCAACCAGGAGATCGCAGATTCATTGGTCATCAGCCCCAAGACCGTAGAACGACACCGCGAGAACATCATGCGCAAATTGAACCTGCACTCACGTGCAGAACTGGTGAGATATGCCATCCGCAAGGGGATCATCAAGGCATAACTAGCAAAATTTTCACAATAAGCATCACATATTGCACAATATGTGATGCTTATTTATTTAAGTATGCAATGTTTTGTCATCCGAGTAAGTTCATCTGATTTACACACAAAGTTTTTTTGATGGGGCAATTCCCCCACAGAGTAAAAAAGGTTTGGGGTGTTTTCCACAGACGCAAGGTCCGGAAAGATGCTGGGGTTATCCATCCATGTTGGGGGCAGGCACGAATTTACTTCCCTCTAATGTAGAGCTATTCTTGGGGCAGAGAAAGAAAGGAGAATGCCATGAACGGTTCTGAGTTTTTCATTCTGTACTTTGTAGCCCGCGTTGTCATCCCATTTGGAATGCTCCTATTGATCGGTGAATTGTTGCGCCGTAACGAAACCAACTATTGGTTGAAGTGAGGTTGATATGGCTATCAATGAATTTTTTGCCTTGATCCTCGGTTTGGTCGTACGGTTGGGTTTACCCCTATTGGTGACCACGCTGATCGTGATCGGTTTACGCCGATTGGATATTCGCTGGCAGAAGGAAGCGGAGATCGAACGCAAACTTCTGATCCGCGATGAAGAGCCCTGCTGGAAGGAACAGGGACTTTCGATCGATGAGATCAAAGCCCGCGCCGCTGAAAGCGGCAAACCTTGCTGGCAGATCCACCGCCTGTCAAACGGCTATTTGCGCGAAGCCTGCCTCGATTGCGAAGTATTTATCAATGCGCCGATCCCGACGCTCGAGCATTCGAAGGTTCACGCCTAACCCAACATTCCACTCTTAATAAGGAGATGCCCTAATGTTCTCACGCTTTGAAAAAATCATCATCGCTCTTATGGTTGCCCTGCTGTTCGCAGGTGTTTCCATTGTTGCTGCATACGCACAGGATGCCAATCCTCCCACGCCCACAGAGGAAGAAGAGAAGACCTGTGCCGATTGCCATGAAGAATTCGATATGACCTGGAAGAATGGTCCGCATGGAAATGCTTCCAGCGACCCGATCTTCGTCAATGCCTGGACAGACCAAGGCAAGCCCACCGCTTGTCTCTCCTGCCATGTAACCGGGTACGATGAAAATACTGGCGAATGGGAAAAAGATGGTGTGTACTGCACCGCCTGTCACATTGACAGTGGCGGCGACCACCCCAAAACCACCATGAGCATGGATGTAACTGGCGGAACCTGTGGAACATGCCATACCGATGCTCGTTTTGGCATGGCAGAATGGGAAGAAAGCACCCACTTTGCTGCCGGCATGGACTGCACCACCTGTCACGATCCGCATAACGCTTCGTTGAAGATCACCGTCAACCTCAAGGATCAGACCATCACAGATGCTTCTCAATTGTGCATTAGCTGCCATGAAGAAGCTAGCATGAACTTCCCATACTCTGTGCACAGCAAGCAGGGTGTCACCTGTATCGACTGCCATCTGGGACATGTGGAAAGTGCTGCCGAGGTTCACCAGGTTGCCGACCACTCCTTCAAGGCGAGCATTGGGACTTGTAGTTCCTGCCACGCTGAACAAATGCACGCTGAAGGTGAAGCGACCGTTGTAGAAAGCGCCCCTGCAGCCGCCGTGCCAACTGCCACCAACGAACCTGCTGCTGCACTCATAGACCAATCTCCCATCGTTTCGCCGGTACCTGCTCCCGTTTCACCGCTTGGATACGCAGGGATCACCGCTCTGATCGGTATTGCTGCCGGCATGCTGCTGGCTCCGTGGCTCGAACGTGGATATCGCCTTGTGTTGAAGAAATCTGCAGAGGTACACCATGGCACAAAATAAATTCAATCGTCGTGATTTCATCAAGCTCTCCGCGGTAGGTGTTGCCGTTGCTGCCGGGGCAAAGTTCCTGACCAAGGAAGTAAAAGCCTCCGAAGGCGCCAAAGGTGAGCATCAATGGGTGATGGTTATCGACCAGTCCAAATGCACCGGTTGTAATCAATGCCAGATGGCTTGTAATGCCAACAATGACATCAATCCCGATGTGAACTGGACCAAGGTATTGAACGTTGGCGAGATGAACGGCAAACAGGTCTATCTACCCCGTCCATGCATGCAATGTGAGCATGCCCCCTGTGTAGAAGTTTGCCCCGTAGGCGCCAGCTACTACCGCGACGACGGTATCGTGATGATGGACTACGACAAATGCATCGGATGCCGATACTGCATGGTAGCCTGCCCGTACGATGCCCGCTCTTTCAACTGGGAAAAATTCGAAGGTGAAAACCCCTACGTGCCGCAATATGGCGAACCAGAAGTGGATCGCCGTCCGCGTGGCGTGCCAGAAAAATGTTCCTTCTGCTACCAGCGCATTGACCGTGGCATGGAACTGGGTCTCGTACCGGGTGAAGATCCTGCCGCAACCCCTGCCTGTGTAGTGGCCTGCCCAACCGGCGCCCGCATCTTTGGTGACTTGAATGACCCGAACTCCAGAGTCAGCCAGGTATTGCGCGAGAATCCGTCCTATCGCCTGCGTGAGAACCTTGGAACCAATCCTCGTGTGTACTATCTACCCGTAGATGAAAACACCATTGTGGAGGGATGAAATGAAAACCATCCTGAAAACCATCCGTGAAAATATCTTTACTCCCTGGGGTTTGTGGCTCGCCTTTCTGGGTTTGCTGCTGCTGTCGGCGCTCGTTGCTGGAATCACCGTCTTTTGGAAAGGCTTGGTCATTACCAACCTGACCGATCTTGTGCCCTGGGGATTGTGGATCACCATTGACCTCTCCTCCATTGCTGTGGCAGCAGGCGCATTCAGCTTGTGCGCGGTCGTCTATCTCTTTGGCTTCAAGCGCTATGAACCACTTGCCCGCACCGCTACCTTCATTGGCTTTACCGGTTACAGCATGGCGATGATGGCTTTGTTGCTCGATATCGGTCGCCCTGAACGCTTCTGGAAGTCCTTCGTCTTCTGGAACACACACTCGTTGCTCTGGGAAGTGACCATGTGCGTCGGTCTATACTTCACTGTGCTGTTGCTCGAAGTCATGCCTATCGTGGCATCTTTTGAATGGCTGCGCAATAAATTCCCGAAGCTTGCACAAAAGATGGAACACATGCATCACTATGCGCCTGTGCTTGCCATCTTCGGTTTGGCTCTCTCCAGTTTGCATCAATCGTCACTGGGTGCGGTATACGGCGTCATCAAAGCCCGCCCGATCTGGTATCGACCTGAAATGTCTGTGATGTTCATGTTCACAGCCATCCTTGGCGGCGTCGCACTTACTCTGTTCGCATCCATGTTAGCGGCGCGTCTCACCCCTAAAGCCAAGGTCAACGATACGCTCATCGAACGAGCTGCCCAGGTACTAGGTTATATGATGATCGCCTATCTCTACTGGCGCTTCTGGGATTGGCTTGCCCAAACCTACACCTATGAACCCGGACGGACTGAAGGATTTGAAATCCTCACAAAAGGACCGCTATCCTTCAACTTCTGGTTCGGTGAGATGATCTTCGGCGCGCTCATTCCTACCATCATCCTGCTCAAGCGCTCCCTGCGTCAGACTCCGCTGTGGCGAATGCTCGCCTTCGCGATGATCGT
>JBEBCV010000075.1:0-7727 GCA_041157505.1 Chloroflexota bacterium
AATGAACTTGCATCCATAGAAGATGAATGCTTTCTGGTCCTGGACGATTATCACACCATAGATTCCAGTGCTGTTGATGAATTGCTCTCGTTTTTTGTTGAGCGCATGCCAACAGCTATGCGTCTGGTCATTACAACCCGGGAAGACCCAGCTCTGCCGCTGGCCCGTCTGCGCGCTCGCAACCAGTTGACCGAAGTCCGGGCCGCTGAATTGCGGTTTACCGAAAGTGAAGCCGCCGATTTTCTCAATCAGGTGATGGAATTAAATCTTTCCACTGAAAATATCTCTGTGTTGGAAACCCGCACCGAGGGCTGGATCGCTGGTTTGCAATTGGCGGCGCTTTCGATGCAAGGACAGCACGACACCACTGAATTTATCCGTTCGTTCAGCGGGGCAAATCAATTTGTATTGGATTATCTGCTGGAAGAAGTGCTGCAAAGACAACCTGAACATGTGCAGGGATTTCTGTTGCGCACCTCCATTTTGAATCGTTTGAATGGTTCATTGTGCGATGCTTTGAATGAAAGTACTTCAGCGAAAGAAACACTGGAACAACTGGAGCGGGGAAATCTCTTTGTGATCTCATTGGATGATGAGCGCAGTTGGTATCGCTATCATCATCTTTTTCGTGACCTGCTGCGTCAGCGTTTGAGCCAAAAACACAGCAAAGAAGAAATCGCGTCCATGCACATTCGTGCCAGTGAGTGGTTCGAGCAGAACGGCGAGGCGGGTGAAGCATTCCAGCATGCCATCGCCGCAGCGGATTTCAACCGTGCAGCGCGGCTGGCTGAAACCGCCTGGCTGGCGATGGATGAAAACTTTCAGACGGCTGCCTGGCTTGGGTGGGTGAAACAACTCCCGGCGAGTGTGAAGCGTTTACGTCCCGTTCTGCTAACCCAGATCGGCTGGTCGTACATGGATGCGGGTAATGCCATTTTGAGCGAGTCCAGTTTGCGGGATGCTGAAGTTTCACTAAAGCGTCCGCTTGCGGAGATGGTGATCGTCGAAAAGGAACAGTTCCGCACCCTGCCTGCGCGCATCGCGTTCGCCCGCGCATACAATGCGCAAACGCAGAATCGTTTTGATGATGTGGTCAGACACGTCGAAATGGCGCTGGATATCATCCCGCATGAAGACCAGTACATGCAGGCGCAGGCATCTTCGATCTTAAGCGCCACCTATTGGGCGAGTGGCGAGTTGGATAAGTCTTTCGAGTTAATGAGCAACTGGGTGGACGCGGCTCAGCAAGCTGACAATATTGTGTTTGCGGTGGCGGCATCGTTCGGCAAAGCGGATATTCTCATCACACAAGGACGTTTGCGTGATGCCATGCAGGTTTATCAAACGGCATTGAGTTTGGCAGCAGAACACGGCGTAGAACAGCACACAGCGCACCATCATTTGGGTCTGGGGCTGCTGCATCACGAAATGGGCGAAGATGAACGCGCCGCACATCATTTGCAAAAAGCATTTGAGTTTGGCAGGCAAACCACCATCGTGGATTGGATGTATCGCAAGAGTCTGGCGCAGGCATATCTCAAAGAATCCGAAGGCGACCTGCGCAGTGCGCTGGAATTGCTGGATGACGCACAGCGTTTTTACGTCCGCACGCCGATCCCCAACCTGCGCCCGGTGGAAGCCATGCAGGCGCGTATTCACATCAAGCAAAACCACTTGAACAAAGCACAGGCATGGGCACACCAGAGCCGGCTTTCATTGCAAGATACGCCTATCTTCCTGCACGAGTTTGGGTACCTCACATTCGCCAGAATCGTGCTCGCTGAAAATCAGAACGACCAGCATTTTCAAACCACGCTCCACATGTTGGATGTGCTCTTGCAGCAGGCAGAGAGTCAAAACCGCCTGCGCAGCCGCATTGATATTCTCATCACGCAAGCGCTGGCGTTTTCTGCAAAAGATTCCGCCAAAGCCCTCGCTGCCCTTGAACAAGCGCTGACTCTGGCAGAACCCGAAGGTTATTTGCGCCTCTTTGTCGATGAGGGCAAACCCATGGCAGAGTTGTTGTCCAAGTTCAAGAGCAGTACGTTACAGCAATACGCAAACAGAATTTTAGCTGCACTTACTCCCTCTATTCAGTCTTCAGCCTTCATCATTCAACCTTTGATCGAACCATTGAGCGAGCGCGAACTTGAAGTGCTGCGTCTCATCGCGCAGGGGCTTTCCAACCAGGAGATCACCCAAAAACTTGTGGTGGCGTTGAGCACGGTCAAGGGGCACAACCTGCGCATTTTCGCCAAACTGCAAGCCAAAAGCCGCACCGAAGCCGTGGCACGCGCCCGCGAGCTGGGCTTGCTCTAAACCCCGAACAATACTCAAAACAATACTTTTGGTTCTAACGGCAATACTTCCCTGCCGGTATATTCGCGCGTGTTGATGATGACTCGCTTCTACGAAATCCGCATCGAAGGGCAATTGGATGACCGCTGGCAGGACTGGTTCGACGGCTGGACTGTGATACCGGAAAAAGATGGCACCACGCTTCTTTCTGGACCTGTGCCTGACCAGCCCGCCCTGTACGGGGTCCTACGCCGGGTGCGTGACCTCGGTCTGCCGCTCGTGTCGGTCAATCATATTCATTCCAACAAAGGAGAAAATATCTTGGATACAAAAGTTAACACATACAGAACGACAGCAAAAGTAGTGGGGGCACTTTATATTTTGGGATTCGTTGTAGGTATTGCAGGCTCTGTGCTTGGTACACCCGGTCAGCTTGACACTGTTTCTGCCAGGAGCTTGATGATCGCGCTTGGCGCACTGCTCTGGGTGCTCGCCGCCGCTGGTGATGCCGCTCACGGGGTGATGATGTTCCCGATCCTGAAACAAAATAACGAGCGTGTTGCGCTTGGTTACTTCGGCGCAAGAGTTGTCGAAGCGGCTGTGATCGCAATTTCGGCATTGTTCATCCTGCTGCAAATTCCGCTGGGTGTCGAGTTCTTGAAGGCGGGTGTGTCTGACTCTTCTTATCTTCAAACTTTGAGCGCTCTGTTTACTCAATCGCAGGCTTATACCTACCAGATCGGTATGGTCGCTTTAGGGATGGCTGGTCTCACTCTTTGCTACGGGTTCTATCGTGCCAAACTGGTCCCGCAGTTATTCGTCATCTGGGGCTTCATTGGATATGTGAGCTTTCTGATCGGGTCCATGTTGGAAGTCTTGGGCTTCAACCTGCAATTGCTCCACACAATTCCGGGCGGTTTATGGGAGATGTCCATTGGTGTGTGGCTGATCGCAAAAGGATTTAATTCTGCTGCATTCACTTCCGAGACTGCAAAAGATAACGTGAAATGATCTGAAAACAAAAAGAGAAATCATGACTACGAACACAAAAACTAATTCGATCCAACTAACTGCAAGAATTGCTGCGATCCTCACATTGTTGATCGTTGTGCTGGCTCCATTCAGCATGTTGTACATTCCGACTACACTGGTCGTCCCTGGGGATGCGGCAACGACAGCTAATAACATAATTGACTCCCAAGGGCTATTCCGTGCTGGCATGGTCAGCGACTCCATCGTCTTTCTGATCGAGATCGTGCTGACTGTACTCCTTTATGTTTTGATCAAACCGGTCAACAAAACTCTTTCTCTGGCTGCAGCGTTTTCTCGACTCGCAATGACTGTCATTCAAGGGATCAACCTGCTTAATCATTTTGTTGTCTTGCTGCTGTTGAGTGGCGCCAGCTACCTGACCGTATTTGCGCCAGACCAATTACAGGCATTTGCTCTCCTGTTTCTGAATGCACACGAGACAGTAACCTTTATTTGGGGATTGTTTTTCGGGTTGCATCTTCTCATATTCGGTTACCTGGTTTACAAGTCTGGCTACCTCCCCAAATTTTTGGGAATTACCCTGCTCGTTGTCGCTTTATGCTACTTCATTCAGGATTTTGGCAATGTTCTTCTGCCCCAATACAAAGCGCTTTTTACCTCGATCGGTTCTCTCGCGTTCCTTGAAATCGTATTCCCCTTATGGCTTTTGATCAAAGGCGTCAATGCCGAACAGTGGGAAAAACGTGTTGCTGAATCTGTATAAGGCATAACAAATCTCTCTTTCATCTTTTTCAAAAAGGAAATAAAAAATGGATACGATCAAAAAATTCGACAAGAAAGTCATCCTCTCCACGTTGTGGATCGTGGTCATGTTCTGCCTGCTAAAGGCGGACATCCTCTCATTGTTCATCCCGGGTATCGCAGAGGAACTGGCGCAGACTTCAGCCATTACCGGCGCTTCTATTCCGCAGTTGATGCTTTTTGGTGCGGTGATGGGTACGGTTGGCATCGCCATGATTTTCTTTTCCCGCATCCTGGAGCACGGCGTGAACCGCTGGGTGAACCTGATCGTCTGCCCGATTTACATCCTCTACATCATTGGCGGCGGCATGTTATATCCGCATTACATTTTCCTCGCTTCGGTGGAAGTGCTCTGTCTATTGCTCATTTTCTGGAATGCGTTGAAGTGGTCGAACAGCGAAAATTTACCTCTATAAAAAAGGAAATATGAAATGAAAGCAATTGTCTTAACCCAATATGGCGGACCCGAACATTTGAAACTGGCGGAAGTTGCCATGCCCAAGCCAAAAGATGACCAGGTGCTGGTCAAGGTGTACGCTGTCTCGGTCAACTCTGCCGATTGCCGCCTGCTGAGCGGACCCATTCCACGCCTGATGGGCTTTGGCTTGTTCAAGCCGAATAACAAGATCATGGGCGCGGACATTGCCGGACGTGTCGAAGCGGTGGGTAAAAATGTCACTCGTTTCAAAGTGGGCGATGAAGTCTTTGGTGATATCTCCACAGCCTTTGGTGGGTTTGCTGAATATGCCTGCGCAAGAGAATCTGTGTTGGTGAAGAAACCTGCGAACCTGACCTTCGAACAGGCGGCAGCAGTGCCAATGGCAGCGGTCACCGCATTGCAGGGACTGCGTAAGGGAAGCATAAAGCCCGGGAACCGAGTGGCAATTGTCGGTGCGTCTGGAGGCGTGGGGACGTTCGCTGTTCAGATCGCCAAAGCTCTCGGGGCGGAGGTCACAGCCATATCCAGTACAAAAAAGTTGGAAATTCTCCGCACGCTTGGCGCAGATCATGTTGTTGATTACACCCGTGAAGATTTCACCCGTAATGGTCAAGCGTATGATTTGATCTTGGCTGTGAACGGTTACCGCCCATTGGCAGAGTATCTTCGCGCGCTGACCCCGATGGGGACATACGTTATGGCGGGCGGTGAAGGTGGTCAACTTTTTGAGGCTATAGCGAAGGGACCGTTCGTTTCGCGGCGCGGCGGACAGACAGTAACGAATCTGTTCGCGTCACCGAATGCTGATGATCTTGCCTTTGTCAAAGAGTTGATCGAGGCGGGGAAGGTTACACCGGTCATTGATAGAACGTATTCGCTTGAAGACACAGCGGAGGCAGTTCGCTATGTTGGCGCAGGACATGCTGCGGGAAAGGTTATCATTCGCATCAAGGAGACTCTATGACCCATATAGATCTTTTCCGCGCCTACCTGCGTCACTACGCCGACAAAAATCTTGATGCCATTTCTGTCATGCTTGCCGAGGAAGTTCACCTGCGTGATTGGAATATCTCTGTGTTCGGCAAAGCGGAAGCCCTGCGTGAAACCGCCAAGAATTTCGCTGACGCTGAGAGCATAGCAATCCACATTCTGGCGCTCTATGAAAACGCAGATACCGTTGCAGGGGAACTTCACATCGTTGTCGATGGAAAAATCGACCTGTATGTAGTGGATGTGGTGACCTTCAATACCAATGGGAAGGTCACTGCCATCCGCTCATATAAAGGTCGCGGTGATTAGCTTGGTGGTTTGCCGTTATTTTGATTTGTAATGCACCGCCGCTGTGGACCTTAATCGCTCTGCAGCGGTTTCGGGTGTGATATCGCGTTGTGGCATGCCGAGCATTTCATACCCGACCATGAATTTGCGGACCGTGGCGGAACGCAGCAAAGGTGGATAAAAATGTGCATGCAGTACCCACTCTGGGTGGGGTTGATTGTCCGCAGGGGCTTGGTGGAAGCCCATCGAGTAGGGGAAGGAAATCTCGAAGAGATTGTCGTAACGGGTGGTGACTTGCTTGAAGACTTCTGCCAAGGCAGAGACTTCGCTGGCTGTTAAGTCTTTCATATACGCTGTAGGTCGGTGGGCAGTGACCAATACCTCAAACGGCCACACTGCCCAGAAGGGAACCATGGCCGTGAAGTGGTCATTGGCGAAGAGGATGCGGTCTTTCTGCTTGTGTTCCTCTTGCACATAATCCAGCAAAAGCGGACGCCCATTCTTGTTGAAGTATTCTTTTTGCGTGGCAAGTTCTTTGACGATCTCATTCGGCAATTGCGACTGTGACCAGATCTGGCTGTGTGGGTGTGGGTTCGAGCAACCCATCATGGCGCCTTTGTTCTCGAAGACCTGCACATAGTGGATGTAATCCAACTCCATCAATTTGGCAGATTCGCTTGACCAGGTGTTAAGCACATTTTCGATGGCGGGCAGGTCAAGCTCAGGCAGAGTCAGGTCGTGGCGGGGCGAGAAACAAACCACCAGACATTGTCCCTGTTCGGGAGCAGAAACAAGCAGGGGGTGGGAAGAGGCGGGTTCTTCATCCGATGTATCAGGCAAGAGGGCTGCAAAGTCGTTGTTGAAAACATAGGTGCTGGTGTAATCGGGGTTGAAAACTCCGCCTGCCCGTTCGTTGCGCGGACAGAGATAACAAGTGGGGTCGTAGTGCGGCAGAGAGTCGACGGCGAGTTTTTCAACCTGCCCAAGCCAGGGGCGTTTGGCGCGATGTGGTGAGACGAGCACCCATTCGCCTGTGAGGGCGTTGTAACGGCGATGAGGATTATTTAGCATGGTCATTCCTTTTCGAAAATAATTTCAACCCATTCAAGGGTTTCGTGTTGAACAAGTTTGAGAGAGAATTGTTCTGTGAATTTCAGGTTTGATACAGTTCGTTTGCCGCCGAGATGATGTTCGATGAATTTTGCATAGTTGTAGGAACTCTTGATCGTACAACGTCCATCGCCAAATGGCACAATGCCAATATGACTCGACTCACCAATATTTTCATTATCCAGCGCGGCCATCACCAACATCAGGTTCGATTGAATAACATCTTTGTAGTCATTTGGTGTCGGCTTGCCGTCGAATTGATGGGTGCGTAACGCCAGTAGAACCGTCTTGCCGTTTTCGATGCGCTCCCACGATGGACTAAAGCCCGCGCGCAGACCACCCTGCCATTTGGCGTGGACCGGCTTGGTGGTGAAGTGCGCCTCTTTCCTAACGAGGGAGTTGATCCCGTTAAATTTGGCAATATGCTTCGCGGACGGTTTTTCTCCGTTCTCATCGCCGTCGAAGCAATGCAGTGAACCAAGGCTGCCCGAAGCGACGGAGTCGAACCAGATGTCGATGGCAGAGTCCCAGTCATAGCCGGAGGAACTGTAAGTGGGCATGCCGAGTTCACCGCACAAACTGCTGAAAAAAATGCGCCGATTAGTTTCGAGGTCGTAATCACCAATGCAGTAGACGAGGTCATCAGGGCTGTGCAGGTCGTAGTAATCAATGAGTAGAGGTGAAAGCCCATAGTACATGATGACGAGGTCTGGGTTTTCTTCCTTCATTGCGCCAACGATGACTTCAAGTCCTTTTTGCAAGAGGCGTTCACCGGCGAAGGTCATGTCTTGCGGAGCGGCCACATCGA
>JBEBCV010000076.1:0-17403 GCA_041157505.1 Chloroflexota bacterium
AATGTGGTGAACGTTAATCTCGACATCAAGAACCCGAGCCGTAAAGCGGACTTGGAGCACCTAGCGCCTGCAAGACTGGTAGACATGTTTGAAGCCAATGTGCGCCGAATAGAAGAATTAATGAGTGAAATTAAACATCTGATGGCTGCTTTTAGCGGACTGCTTCCAGACAGCAAAGCTATACCAAGCCAACCTTTAAAAGACCTTACAACAAAAATTGGTAGCGGTTCAACGCCAAAAGGCGGAAGGGCTATTTATCAGCAATCAGGGATTCCATTTATTCGAAGCATGAATATTCGAATGCGTCATTTTGAATGGGATGGTATTGCCTATATTGATCGAACTATACATGAAAGTATGTCAGGAACTTGGGTACAGCCCAACGATGTTTTACTTAATATCACTGGTGCTTCAATTGGACGGGTTACTTGTGCGCCATCAGAATTAAGCGAGGGTAATGTAAATCAACATGTTTGCATAATACGTCCGAACGAGAGAATTGATGCAAAATTCTTGATGTATTGGCTTAGCCAACCTGCGATCCAAGATTTCATAAGTGACGAACAAAAAGGCGCTACAAGGCAAGGTTTCACCAAAGCACAAATTGAACGATTTCAAATTCCGATAATTCCGCTCGACGAACAGCGGCGCATTGTCGCTTATCTGGATGGGTTGCAGGCGAAGGTCAATGCGTTGAGGGGGTTGCAGTCGCAAAGTCAAGAGGAATTGGATGCGTTGCTGCCGTCCGTGCTGGATAGGGCGTTTAAGGGAGAGTTGTAGCCCCCTCTGTCCCTTGGACATCTCCCCCAAATACGACGGTGGTGCTGTCGAATTTGGGGGAGAACTAGCAATTGAGATTTATTATGAACACTGAGCATGTTTCTAAAATTTTAATTTTAAAAGCAACCGTCCCTCCCCCGATTTCGAGCCGCTGCTTTTTGCGGGTCGCAATTGGGGGAGGTTAGGAGGGGGACAAAATGCCGCGCCCGCCCAGAAGCAACCCGAAAACCAGAACCCGCGCCATCGCACTTAGAAAAGAACTCACCCCCGCCGAGCGCAAACTCTGGGCGGTGATTCGTAACGATCAGTTGGGAGTAAATTTCCGCAGGCAACACGCCATCGGCAACTTCATTCCCGATTTTGTCTGCATTGAAAAGAAACTCATCATCGAACTGGACGGCAGCCAACACTTGGAGCAGGAAGAGTACGACAAAGAAAGAACCCAATATCTCGAATCGCAAAGCTACAAAGTAATCCGCTTTTGGAATAATGAAGTGATGAATAATCCTGAGGGAGTTATACTTGCAATCATGAATGTCTTGGAGAAGCAAGAATAATTCGTGGCAACGAACAGTAGTGCATTGTTATTTATCTGGATGGATTGCCCCCTTCACTTCGGGTATCTGTGATAGGCGAAAGTCAGTACATTGCGGGGGTTACATAACGGAGTGATGTTACAGCCCACAACAGCAACGGTTCAAATTACGTCATCAAAGGTAGCTGCTGTACTCTTGTAAGCCAGAACTTATCCCCATTTGTGATGGGCTGTAAAACGGAATCTATGGCACGGTCAAGCAAGAGGCGGTAACGCTTTCGATTGACCCTGCGCAGATCCAGATCATTTCCCGCATCCCAGGCATGGGCGCGTGGCAGCCCCAGTGTGTAGATTAATCGTACAGTTTGACCCAGGCGGGGCGTTTTCTCTGCTTTGACCAATTGTTCCAATGCACTAAAGGCTGGCACGGGTGCGCGGTATTCGTTCAGGTTTCGGCTTACAGTTTGGTGAACGATCAATTTATCAGGCGGTACAAGACCCAAACGCAAGGCATTTTGTTTTTCACAGATCAAGGCACGGATCTCAGGTAAGTAATCTTTCAGGCTTTCCGCATTGGGCGCTTGAGCAAGAATTTCCAAGATCTGCATTTGCGTTTCTCGAATAAAAGCAGGGGTATCATGGCGGCGCGTCTCGATGCCGCGTGTTTTGATTTCTCCATCTTGAAACACGCCAAAATACCGATTGGGAACAGCCACCTTTTTGTTTTGTTTGGATGGTAAGAACGCCACCCATTTATAAACGCCATCCAGAGCGATCGGAAGATTTGTCCGCTTCTGGATTTCGTTTAGCAGGGGCTGATAATCCTCAGCCTTTTTATACCCTGACTGTTTTACCCACATCCCATCCACATATAGATGCAGCACCCGAAAGCCCAGATCTTCAGCGGCTTCTTTAGCGCGTAACAATACTTCCCGTCCATAGGCGGTCACGGCTTCATGAGCTTCTATTTTCCCAAAGCGGGCATTTTTATAACCAAGATAACCAAAGCAGGTCACCAGCAGCCATTTATGCGCAGCGGTGCTGGCTTTATAGTTTTTATACCTGCAATCAAAACGGGAAAGTATAAGCAATTGATGTTTGAGCTTGTATCTTTTTTCAAGCAGGGGCGCAAGTGTTTGCGGTATCAGCCCTGATGTATTATCCGGCGTTGTATTTTCCAGCCCGGTCACCAAATCGGAAGTGGGTTTTGTCGTGTTCACGGTTTCAGGAGATATGTTGAATCTGACCATGATACTTGGATACATCGAGAAGAAATCAACCTCTGCCACATCTTCATGCAGACCGACAATGGGGTCGTATACCGTTCCACCCATGTCTTCGCGAAACAGTTGTGATGCGGTCTTGGGGCGCTCGGTTTGTTCCTTGCGAAGCGGCACAAGGATCTCATTTTCCAAAGCGGTCACGATTTGCATCGCTGAAATTCCCGTACCTGGCGAAACTCGTGCCACGGTTTGAATGGGCAGGGAGGTTACCCGCGCCATTTCAAAAACTCCGTCCAACCCGTAGTCGTGATACATCACCGTGTTGTTTATATCCACGTGAATCCTCCCTGCGAAATGGAATTGCTGCCCGCGATAGATTATCTGATTGTAGGCAAAATAACTGCGCTCCTTTTTATAGCGGATATGTCCGTGCGGGTCACGGTTGAAGGGTAAAGGCTGGTTTTGCTCCTCAGATAATTTCAACAGTAAAGGCATAAGCCATGTATCCCCATGCGATGTGACGATCAAGTCGGGGTCATCCTGCTTGAAAAGATAATTCAGTAGACCCAAATCCAAAGATGGTTTTTTCAGATCCAATGTGATGCAATTTCGTTTTGTCTGAAAGTGGATCTGCCTGGGTTGATCATGCCCTGGGTCAACATCGGTTTCAATGGTTAATATCTTTAATGGCGGGGTTTCAAGATCAATATCCCATTTTGAATCCAGTACATTGATTTCATGAATATTACCCTGCTCGTCTGCTGCAACATGACAACGCGCAAAAGGGAACGTCCCATATTCAGCAGCATGCCGCAGGGCAATATGCAGGTCTGCATCATAAAAGGTCAGGTCTGGAAAGTTGTTTGTCAGTTTCAGAAAGAGTTCGGGCAGCATTACAGGGACGTCGAGCGTGGCAGATAGCACAACAGTCATTCCTGTAAATAGATCTTTGCGTTCAGTGCGTGATAACTCAATTTGTATCGACTGGCTGGACAGAAATTTCCATAGATCCCGCAACCGGTGATTTTGCCCAGCAGCATAAAACGTAACAGGAAAATCCTGCCGTAAACAGCGCCTTTGCCCGTCATCGCATAGCAGCCATAGAACGATTCCGCTTGCAGGGTGCGGATATAGATCAAGTAACCAACCTGTAAGGTCATTCGTCATTTTTCGACCTGAATGTTTCAAGCAGCTTTCGTAAATTCTCTATCTCGGCGCGTAGATGCATTACTTCTTTATGGTCTTCAATTTGCATGGCAAGCAGGAATGTTTCAAACGGCAATAAGTGTCCGGCGTATGCGGCGGCAGCCCGGTGTTTGTATGCGGCAGTGAATAGGTCATCAAAGACAATTTGGTCTTCACGGCGCAAAGCTCGGCGGAACCTGGCAAGATTAGCCTCTTCTGCATGCAAGATATCGGTAATGGTTGGGGTGACATTTCCCATTAGAAGAACCTCAGTTGTGAAGTTTTATCCTTAAGTGGTTCATACATCGAAACATACGGGGCGGCAGCCTGCAGTCTGTCAAATAGATGAATCGAGTCAGGCGTATCAGGCGGTACATTGACACTAACTGCCAACCCTGTTCCATGGACCAGCTTTTGAAAATGTTCGATCGATCTCTCAAGTAAGAACTTGCGGCTTTGTATCTTTATATTTTCGTCATGAAATGTAGAAAGAAAATCGAGAATAACGATCGGTCCGTTCTGACCTGGTAATTGTTCAATGAGTTTTACCGCTTCATAACATGTGAACGCCCGTTGCACTTTGATGCGGTCAATAATTTCTTTTCGTCCTTTCGCAGCTCGCGCCACGATCGAGGCATCAAATTGCCTGCCGCAATCCAAAATCACCAGATCGGTCTGATGGGCTACATACGCGATCGCCACTAATAGTCGCAGCCGGGATGGGGATATCAGTAGGTTCCATTTTTTGGGGGGCAGGCGTAGTAAGTCATTCATTCCCCTACGATAATCAGTACCAAAAGACAAAAAAACCCCTATATAGGGGAAGGTTTACAGGGGAATACGAAGGGGGGAAGCAAATATAGGATGATAGACGAGTCCAGCCCTAGGGCTGGGCTTCTCGTCTTTCCCAGGCGCTAAAATCCCAATTGGCAAACATTACGCGCAGATCTGCCTTGCTTTGTAAGCCGAATTTATTCAGGACCTTTTGCAAATATGTTTTGACGGTTTCTTTCGATAACCCCAAACGGGCTGCGATTTGTGGGTTGGTATATCGAAGACAAGTTAAGGCAGTAACATCCTGCTCTCTTGGAGAAAGCAAAATCCATTGCTCGTAGAGTTTGTCTTGTTGGAGAGTATGGGATGAACTTACAGCCAGAGAATCAATATCAAATTTTCTTCGGTTCTCTTGGGCGGCTGCGTTCTTTACAACAAAAGGAAAAGGGTTACCCAAAACTAAATGGTATGTTTTATTTTTCTGATGTAAGCCCATCCGCCAATTTTTCAAAAATTGCCAGAAGGACATGACCAGACTATATCAGAACATGCGTTCTAAGTCAAGAGAGCGCCATTCATTATCACGTTCTTGTTATAAAAAGATTGTTGGGCAACATTCAACTCTAGTGGGGTTGGAGATTTGGTATCCGTGAAAAGAGAGGGCGGATAGAAGGGACTGCTGAAACCTTTTAGGTCTAAGGTAAACTTGCACCATCTATGACAGAAACCTCTCAACCTAATAATCCCTTGCATGGTATTACGCTGGAAATGATACTGACACAACTGGTCAAGCAATATGGCTGGGTAGAATTGGGCAAACGCATTCCGATCAAGTGCTTTTTGAACGATCCCAGCATCAAGTCCAGTTTGAAATTTTTGCGTCAGACTCCATGGGCGAGGAAGAAAGTGGAAGAGCTGTATCTGAAGTCCATAGCCAAGTAAAGCGGACTTGGATTTTTTTGAATTTACTTTAGGAGTGTTCTTATGGAGATCTACAAAGACTTGGGCGGAAGTTCCAGCATCCTTGCATACGAAGTCCGCGCGAATTCGATCTGGATCAAATTCAAGGATGGGTCGAATTATTTATATACCTACGAAAGCGCTGGAATGGTCAAAGTACGGATGATGCAATTTCTTGCCGGGGCAGGGATCGGGTTGAACGCCTTTATCAAGCGCTATGCGAGTCGCGAGTATGCTTTAAAGTCACGGGAATGATTCTTAAGTTAAGAATGTGCGTTGCCTTGCATTTCAAACTTCACCACTAACGCAGTCAGCGCCCATTCGCTGGGGTTTTGTCCTTCCCATTCGTTATATTTGATCGCCATTGCCATGCGGATCATTTGCTCCAGCGTTTTATCTTCCAACAGGCTGGCAATGGCAGGGAAAGTCTGCCCGGCAATGCGAATGGTGACTTTGGGGTCCTTGAGGAGGTTCTTGACCCAGTCGGATTTGTCCATGCCGCCAGACATGAGATAGATCACGTTTTCATGGACGATGAACCAGATCTCGATCTCGTGTGGAATACCAGTTTTGCGTCCCTTCGTGGTGAGGTAGCAATATTCTTCTTTTTCAAATTGGGAAAGGTCTACCATAAAGAATCCTCCAAAATCATAGAGGGCGGGAAAACCCCGCCCTATGTATCATACTGCGTAATATCAAAGACTTCGTTCGAAAGGAAGTAGGTTTGTGCTGGGAGGAGAACGTGTTTGCGCTGCCCGGTGGCATAGACAGTGGTGCAAAAATTACGCGGCAGGCGTTTGATGAGCGCCGAATCATAGAGCAGGATGGAACGGTTCGTGATCTTCTCAATGACGGTCCAATGCTCGTGATAGCCTACAATGCCAAGAATAATGGCACGACCGGGAGTACCGTCTAAAAAATATTGCATCGACTTCCAGAAGGTGGTCAGGTCGGGGTTGGGGACTCCGCGCCAGGGAATCCAGACGTTCGAGATACGCTTCTTGCCTATGACCTTGTTCAGGATCATGAGCATCTGTGGGTGGAGGATGCCGCCGATGAGGAACTTGCCTAACAAACCGCGGCGGGAGAGATAATGGATGATCTCATCGAACAACTGCTGCGACTCTTCATCGGTGGAATAGTTGATGATGCGTTCAGCGTTGATGATGCTGTACAAGCCGCAGAGTGAATCCAAGCCGCCTTGTTGAAAAGGCGGCAAGCCAGTCATCAGACGATGATTGACCCTTCTCATTGCATATTAGTCCTTTTTGCCGAAATACCCAAAGGCGATCAGTGCAACAGAGACGACGGCAACGGCAATACCACGCTGCAGGAGTTCCTGACCGTCTTTGATCTCGATCAGTTTTTGTAAATATTTGACCGCCATCACGAGCACGATCATGCTGCTCAATTTGGTCTTGAGCTCATACAGGTCATGGGCCAGCATCCATTCGGGGAGGTCCAGTTTGCCGATGAAGAGTTCATACAAGCTGGCAGAGAAGATGAGGATGGTGGTGGCAATGAGGAAGATGTCGATCAGCTCGATCAACTCGATGGTAATGGCTGTATCTTTGCCGAGGGTTTGGATCACCAACAGCGTAGTTGTCACTGTCTTGATGGTGCCCCAGACAAAGGCGGCGAAAGAAGCGACTAAAAGGGAGATAATGCCAATCAAGGCGAGGTAGCGTGAGCGTTCGAGTAGGAATTTCATGTGTATCCTCCAAAAATATCACTAAATGAAAGATGTTGCAGACCTGTCGTGCATCTGCAACATCTTTTTTCTATTCTTCGT
Source organism: Chloroflexota bacterium (assembly GCA_041157505.1). Taxonomy (GTDB): domain Bacteria; phylum Chloroflexota; class Anaerolineae; order Anaerolineales; family Villigracilaceae; genus Villigracilis. The sequence continues at coordinate 7,250 of JBEBCV010000076.1, forward strand.
GCATTTGACGGTGCAGTGCCCGCAAGTTGCGTCGGTGCAGCGTTTCTGCCAGCCCGCCAAGATAGACGCGGCTCTTTCCGCAGTCTTCGATGGCGATCTCTTCGAGATATTCATCCACGTTCTTGCGTTTGCCGCCTGCTTTGACCGCCTTCTTGATGTTGTTGAGGTAGTTGACGTTTTCGCGCACGGCGGCGTCGATCTCGCCGCGCAGGATGATATCGCCGTGACCTTGAATGATATTCTCCAAGCCCATCTTGCCGATCTTCTTGATCGAAGTGAGCATGTCATCGGCATCGCCATCCACGATGAAGGGCAGGGGCATGAAGGCATCACCTGCGAAGAGGACGCGGTCTTCTTCGACCAGCACCGAAATGCCATCGTCGCTGTGACCAGGGGTGGTGGAGATGATGAGATTCTTCTTGCCAACGCGCAGGGTCATTTCGCCGGTTTCAAAGGTGATGTGCGGCGGCACGATCTTCACCTGACGCAGGTTGGGGTTTTGCTTTTGGGCATTCTCCAACGAGGAGGTGCCATCTTCCACCAGATACTGGCGGCACTTGGAGTGACCGATCACCACCGCACCGGGGAAGAAGCAGTTGCCCCAGCAGTGGTCGGCGTGGTAGTGGGTGTTGATCACATAGCGGACCTGTACGCCCAACTCGTGCTCGATGAATTCGCGCATGGAGAGGGTTTCCTCGGGCAGGGCCAGGGTGTCGATTACCACCGCCCATTGTGGACCAATAATGACGCCCGCGGTTACCTGTGCATAGACTTCGCTTTGGAACCAAAATACATTTTCTGAAACTCGTTCTCGGTGCATATATTTACCTTCTAACCAGGTTCCGCATCTCCGTTGCCCCTTTGTTCGGCCGGACTCGGTTTATTTTTAGTGTCGATTGTTAATAGCACACTATTAGAAAAATTTCAAGATGTATAGACAAATTTACTGGAGCGGGACAAAAAAAGACCTCCAAAGTCTCAAAGACTTCGGAGGTCTGAGCGATTAAATATGTATTGGACTTCCGTCCGCGCCGTGCGCCGCTTCCATGATGGCTTCGGAGAGCGTCGGGTGGGCATGCACATTGCGGGCGATCTCGTGCGGGGTCAGCTCCATCATGTGCGCGAGGGTCAACTCGGGCAGGAGTTCGGTCACTTCGGGTCCGATCATGTGTGCGCCGAGAATTTCGCCGTACTTCGCATCCATGACGATCTTGACGAAGCCCATGTAATCACCCATACCAAGCGCCTTGCCGTTCGGCTGGAAGGGGAAGCGACCGATCTTGATGTCGTATCCACGTTCTTTCGCTTGCGCTTCGGTCATACCGAACGAAGCAACCTGCGGATAGGAATAGGTGGCACGCGGCATCATTTCGTAATCGAGGGTGACGGTCTCATGTCCGCCGATGTGTTCGGCAGCCACAATACCCATTGCCGAGCCGACGTGGGCCAGCATCAGTTTGCCGGTCACATCGCCGATCGCCCAAATGCCGGGGACGTTCGTCTGCATCTTTTCATTGACTTCGACAAATCCGCGCTCGCTGATCTTGACGCCGACTTCTTCGAGTCCGAGCCCTTTGGAATTGGGACGGAACCCGATCGCGACGAGGGCTTGATCGGCTTCGAGAACCGTTTCTTTTCCCTCCGCTGAAACCTTGACCTTCACGCCCTTGTCGGTCGCTTCCACAGACTCAACCTTGTGTCCGGTCAGGGTGTTGATCTTGCGCTTCTTATATTCCTTTTCGAGTTCCTTCGAAACTTCTTCATCTTCAAGCGGAACAATGCGCGGCAGCATTTCGACAATGGTCACGTCCACGCCGTAGGCATTCCAGATGGTGGAGAATTCCACGCCGATCGCACCGGAACCGATCACGACCACAGACTTGGGAAGTGTATCTTGAAGAATCGCTTCCCAATAAGTGACGACTTTCTTGCCGTCCACTTTCCATACTGGCGGAACCATCGCGCTCGCACCCGTGGCGACGATAATATTTTTCGCCTTGAGCTCGGTCGCCTTGCCGTCTTTATCCGTAACGTTGACCGTATCTTTCGACTTTAACTTTGCTTCACCCATGAAGACTGCGATATTGTTCTTCTTCATCAAGAAGCCAACGCCTTTAGTGAGGCGATCGGAGTTCTGGCGTGAGCGTTTGACAGCGACACCGTAATCTAACTTGAGATTTTCGAAGGTAAAACCAAAGTCCTTGCCGCGTTCACGCAGAGTGTGAGCCACTTCCGCGTTCTTGAGCAGGGACTTCGAAGGAATACAACCAACGTTCAGACACACGCCGCCCATCCATTGCTTATCAACAATAGCGACTTTCTGTTTCAGTTGCGCAGCGCGGATGGCGGCGACATAACCCGCAGGTCCCGCGCCGATCACAACAACATCAAAATTTTCAGCCATGAGAAATACTCTCCTAAACGTAAAAAAGGTTAAGGGCGATTATACCCTTAACCTTTTTAGTGTTTCGTCATTGCGAGGACGCTCTTGTTCTTCGTCCGAAGCAATCTCCTCATCATGTCGGGGATTGCTTCGTCGGGCTATCGCCCTCCTCGCAATGACGAATTGAGAAACTCAAACGTCCGCTCCCATGCCAACGACGCGGCAGCGGAGTCGTATTCGGGGCGATCCTCTTCCACGAACCAATGGGCAGTTCCCCGGTAGGTGTGACGCGTCGCATCCACGCCTGCTTTTGCGAACTCCGCGAAGGTGTTATCCACAAATTCGGTCGGTTCCCATTCGTCTTCTTCGCAATAATGCCCCATCACTTTGGCGGTGATCTTGCCATAATCCACGCCTTCGTTGCCATAGAACATGACCATCGCCCCGACTTGATCTGGAACCGAAGATGCAACAACCAACGCCCACGCCGCGCCCATCGAAAAACCGACCAATCCGATCTTGCCATTCGTCAATTTTTGCAAATGATCTTTTGCTGTGAAAACCGTATCACCGATAATCTGACCATCGCTTTTTTCCATCAAGGCTTTGGCTTCGTCAATGGTCTTGGCAACCTGACCATCGCGCAAGTCAGGGGCAAGAACTGTAAATCCCTGCGCAGCGATACGATCACAAACTTGTTTAAAGAACGGTTTCAAGCCCCACCACGCATGTAATAGCAATATGCCTGGTCCGCTGCCATCTGCGAGATAGGCTTTCACTTTTTTATTATTCACATTTAATTCGATCTCAGAAGTTTTAATGGTCATAGGAATCTCCTCGAAATCATTATACGGACATTTGTTCTAATATACAAGCAAAAGAAAAAGGCGACTTTCGCCGCCTTCGGGATTTAGATCCATCGCCTCACACTGGACTTGTAACTTGTGTACTCCTCTTTGAATTTTTTCTCCAGATAGGCTTCTTCCTTCTCTATGACGAGCCGTGAGAGAGTCGCCATGAACAACGGCGCGACGATCACACCCCACAACGTGCCGTACGCCAGCGGAAAGCCAATGACCATGAAGAGAAAACCCAGATAAATAGGATTACGTGTAAAGCGATAGATGCCGCTTTTTACCAATGCTTTGACCGACCCATGCGGGTCGAGGGTGGTACGAGCTTTGCGGAATTCAAGGAACGCACCAACTCCACATAGAAACCCAATGAACGTCAGCCCCAGCCCGATGTTCTTAGCAATGGATGGCATCCCTGCCAATGCAGGGACGATGTATCCCATCACCAGCCCGGCAATGATGAACCCCATCGCCACAATCGGCGGGTGGACGTTCTTATGGATACCCGGTGCATCTTTTTGTTTCTCGCTCATCAGATTCCTCATCACATATCACTTATTACTCATTATTTTTTTACGCCCAATTTTCCAGCGTGTCCTTGACCTTTGCCAGGAACCAATCTGCAGATGCGCCATCGAGAATGCGGTGATCGAACACAAAAGACATATACACCATCGGGCGAATGGCAATGGCATCGTCAATGACGACGACGCGTTTTTGCATTGCGCCCACACCGAGAATCCCTGCCTGCGGCTGGTTGATGACCGGGAACGCGAACAGTGATCCGCTCACGCCGTGGTTGGTGAGAGTAAACGTGCCGCCTTTCACTTCATCGGGTTGCAGTTTTTTCGTCCGCGCACGGTTGGCAAGGTCATTGACCGCGCGTGCCATCGCCAGCAGGGACAGGTCTTCTGCTTTTTTGATGACAGGCACGATCAAGCCATCTTCACCGAGTGAGACTGCCATGCCAATATTTACATTCTTATGAACCAGCAAACCCTCATCCGTCCACGAGGAGTTGGTCTGTGGGTAGGCTTTCAGTCCCGCCACGATTGCCATCATGAAATAGGCTGTAAACGTTAGGTTGACGCCGTCGCGTTCAAAGGCGGCTTTGTTCGCAGCACGATGCTTGGACACACGCGACATATCCGCTTCCATCACGGTCAATACATGCGGCGACGTGTGCTTGGACTCAACCATGTGCTGTGCAATGGACTTGCGCATGGTTGTATGTTTGATAAGTTGGTCGCCTTCGGCGGGTGCGACAATGGACGATGAACGATTGACCATAGGCTGACTTTTGACTTGTGACTTTTGACCCGAAGACACGTAGTTCAGCACATCATTCTTCGTAATACGTCCATTCAGCCCCGTGCCATTGACCTGAGCCAAGTCCACGCCATGTTCGGCGGCGATTTTTGCTACAACGGGGGAGATGAAACCGAGATCAGTCGAAGGTCGCAGGTCCAAGGTCGCAGGTTTAACTTCCGACTTTTGACTTTCGACTTTTGACTCAATAACTACTGGAGCATTTGAAACATCAACCGCTTCACCAGGTTTACCGATAATGGCGAGCAATTCTCCCACCTTCGCAGGTACACCCTCCTGCGCAATGATCTTCAAAACCGTTCCCGTCGCCGGGGCGGGGATCTCGGTATCCACTTTATCTGTATTTACTTCAAGCAAAGGTTCCAACTCATTGATGGTGTCACCTTCCTGCTTGAGCCATTTTGTAACAGTAACTTCGTCCACACCTTCGCCGAGTCGGGGTACAAAAACTTTTGTTGCCATAATTTCTCCTTATAACCGCCAAGAGCGCGAAGTCCGCTAAGAAAAATAAGGGGGTTCCTTTGCGTTCTTGACGTCCTTTGCGGTTAATCGAACTTGGGGTAAAGAGACGGGTCTACTTCATGCATCATGTCATATACTGCATCGAATACCGTCTCAGCATTCGGCTTAGACCAGTAATCGCCGTCACTTCCGTAGGCGGGGCGATGGGCTTTTGCGGAGAGTGTGCGCGCAGGGGAATCTAAATGGAAATAACCGCCTTGCTTTTCGATGACTTCCTGCATCATGTACGCTGTCGTCCCACCGGGGACATCCTCATCCACGAACAGGATGCGGTTGGTTTTCTTGAGCGACTCAACGATCTTGCCGTGAATGTCGAACGGCATCAAGGATTGGACGTCGATGACTTCGACCTCGATGCCCGCTTTGCCAAGCTTATCCGCAGCATCGAGTACAACGCGGCAGCATGCACCATAGGTGACGATAGTGACATCCTTCCCATCGCGGATGGTTTCAGGTACACCCAACGGCAATGTGATCTCGCCGATATTTTCAGGCAGGCGCTCTTTCACCCGGTACCCGTTCAACACTTCAACCACAATGGCAGGTTCATCGGCTTTCAAAAGCGTGTTGTAAAAACCAGCCGCGCGGGTCATATCACGCGGAACCAAAACGTATATGCCGCGTGTCAGATTCAAAATGCCAGACATGGGTGACCCAGCATGCCATACCCCTTCGAGCCGATGCCCGCGGGTGCGCACAATGACCGGAGCTTTCTGCCCGCCTGCCGTACGCCAATGCAACGATGCAAGATCATCACTCATGGTTTGCAGAGCATAGAGAACATAATCAAGATATTGGATCTCCGCAACGGGACGTAACCCACGCATGGACATGCCGATGGCTTGCCCCATGATGGTCGCTTCGCGAATGCCGGTATCCGTCACGCGGAACTCGCCATATTTTTCCTGCATGCCTTTGAAGCCCTGATTCACGTCACCAAGTTTGCCAACGTCTTCACCGAAAGCAATCAGACGCGGTTCACGTGTCAGTGCGGCATCGAATGCTGCATTGATGACCTCGAAACCGAACATGGTGGGTGACGAATCCGCATATACCGGCTTCACCTCTTCCACTTTCATGGCAGTGCCCGAATATAAATACGAGCCATAGCGTTCAAGGTTCAGTTTGTCATATTCTTGCTTCCATGCGGCAAGGACTTGTTTGGTGGGGTTGGCATCATTGCGTAAAAGGCGTAAGGCTTCGTGAGCAGTGCTGTGGATATCACGCCTCGTATAAGACGGGAGGCTTGACAGCCGATCTCGCAGCATGCGCAACTCTGGTGCATGGTTCGCGGAAGAGCTTGCGATCTCATCCAGCATGTCCATGACCTGATTGCGCTCTTCCGTGATGGGGGAAAGGTATGTGTCCCAGGCGGCTTTGCGGAATCCTTCTACAGTGTCATAGTCCGCTTTTTCGAGGGCATCAAGCTCGGACGAGGAAATGAGGCGGTTGTCTGTCATCCACTTGCGCATCTTCTTGAGCCCGTCAAATTCTTCTTCCCACTTGAGCCGTTCAGGTGTCTTGTATCGTTCGTGACTGCCGGAGGTGGAGTGACCTTGCGGCTGGGTCACATCGATGACATGCACCAGTGCAGGGATGTGATATTCGCGCGCGATCTCTGCTGCGGTTTGATAGGTTTCAACAAGGGCGGGGTAATCCCATGCGCGCACGGTGTAATGGTCGTAGCCGTTCTGAACTTTTTCAAACGGCAAATTGGGATTGCGTTCGAACCCTTTGAGCAATGCGCCAATATTTTCTTTGACCATCTGAAATTGATTGGGCACGGAGATGCCGTAGCCATCATCATATACAGTAATGACCGCAGGGGCTTTGAGCACACCGATGGCGTTGACCGCTTCCCAGAACAGACCTTCTGCCGTGGATGCATTGCCAATGGTGGCAAAGGTCACTTCGTTGCCATTGATGGAAAAGTCTTTTAGATCGTGCAGTTCATTGAGTTTGCGGTACACCACCTACGCATACGCAAGACCTACGGCGCGCGGCATTTGGGCCGCAGTGGGGGAGATATCAGAAGTTGTGTTGTACAGTTGGGTTTGTGGACGCCACGAGCCGTTGGGATATAAATGCCGTGTGGCAAAGTGGGCGTTCATTTGTCGCCCGCCGCTGGCGGGGTCGTAGGTGATATCAGCATGCGCGTAAAGCTGCGCAAAAAATTCCTGAATGCTCATCACACCTAACATGAACATCCAGGTCTGGTCACGATAATAACCAGAGCGCCAGTCGCCTTTTTGAAAGGCTCTGGCGATGGCGAGCTGGGCGATCTCTTTGCCGTCGCCGAAAATTCCAAATTTTGCCTTGCCGCTTAATACTTCACGTCTACCAATAAGGGAAACCTGCCTGCTTTGATAGGCGAGGCGATAATCTTTTATGATCTCATCTTTTTCAAAGGGAAGTGCAATCGTACCCTTCTTTTTGTTGGGCATGAATCTCTCCTGAGTTGATATGGAGGCGATTATAACAAGGATGAGGAAGGAAGGAGGACAGATGAAAGAAGGTATTGTGGATTTTTTCGCAAAGATATTATCTCCTGCTATACTTTTGATATGACAACTTCTCTTCAGACCATTCAAACCCCGATCGCATCAGATTTTATTGACCTCGGAACCGGCGACCCGCAATTGAATTTATTACCGCTTGAGATGATCCGCGATGCAGCAACTCATCGGTTAGGGCTGGGCGAAAGAGAGTATTTGCAATATGGCTTGGAGCAGGGTGATGGTTTCTTCCGCGATGCACTGGCGAAATTTTTATCTGCACGATATGGTTTCCACGTCTCGCACGAAGATTTGTTCACAACGTCAGGGATCTCATCTGCGCTGGCATTGCTCTGCACACTCTTCACTAAACCGGGCGATACCATCTTTGTGGAGGAACCGTCATACTTCCTTGCTCTGCGCATCTTCGCGGATTATGGACTACGTGTCGCCTCAATCCGGACCGATGAAGCTGGTCTCGTTATCGATGACTTGGTCACCGCCTTGAAAGAATCCACGCCCAAGTTCCTATACATTGTCCCAACCTTCCAAAACCCCAGCGGACACACCCTCTCACAAGAACGCCGCGAACAACTTGTGGAGATTGCAAAGAATCATGACTTCTTGATCCTTGCAGATGAAGTCTATCAATTCCTGAGCTATACCCAAACGCCGCCCCAATCCTTTGGCGCCTATATCGCCTCAGAACATGTGATTTCACTTGGGTCATTCTCGAAGATCCTTGCCCCTGGCTTGAGGTTGGGCTGGCTGCAAACACATTCATCCATCATGCATAGGATCATCACCTGCGGCATGTTGGATAGTGGCGGAGGGATGAATCCATTCACCTCAGCGATCGTCCGCAGCCTTATTGAAAATGGTGGGTTGGAGAAAAATATTTCTGCGCTTCAGACTGTGCTTGGAAACCGGGTTCAAGTGATGAGTGCATTGCTGCGAAAGCATATCCCGCAAGCACAATTTACCGCTCCACATGGCGGATATTTCTTCTGGTTACACATCCCTAGCATGGATATGCGTGAGTTAAGAAGAAAGGCGCAGTCACAAAAAGTGGATCTGCGCCCGGGCATTCTTTTCTCCAGCCAGAAGAGGTTGATGGACCACTTCCGGCTTAGTGTTTCATTTTATGATGTTCCTCAACTAGAAGAGGGGATCTTGCGTTTGAAACGATGTTTTGAAATCTGAATGGTCAGGCTAAAAGCCATTCCAAAGCATTTTCCTTGTCGCTGAAAATTCGCGCATTCAAACCGCGATTGACACTGACGGTTTCTGCGAAGCGATTGATCTCTTCAGGTCGGTGAATGATCGCAATTTTATAACCACCTCGAAAAATAATGGCACCCTGCACCCCAAATTCAAAACGATCCATGGTGCTCACTGTTCCGACCATTTGAGAAATATCCCCAAGTAATTTGTAACATCCCAATTCTGTTGATATTTTTTGAACTTCCCTCATCATCTCGATGAGGGAAGCTTTTGAATACTTTTCATCATACTTCACAAAGATATATTCCCCTTGGGCTTCGATGACTTTCATCTAAATTCTCCAATGATATACAGGGAGATAGCCATTAAAGTTATCTCCCTGCAGTTTTATTTCAATCTCTCTGCCACGATCTCGGCAACATCCTTTACCTGAATATTTCCTCCGTCCCCTTTGGCGGCATCTGTCATCATCGTCAAACAGAATGGACAACCGACTGCCACCGTATCTGCGCCGGTCGATTTGGCTTCGTTGAAGCGTGTCACATTCACGCGGGCAGATCCTTCTTCCTCTTCCTTCCACATCTGTGCACCGCCTGCTCCACAGCAGAACGACTTGGCTCCATTGCGCGGCATCTCTACCGTTTCCACTCCAGCAGATTTCAGTGCATCCCGCGGCGCATCGGTGACCTTGTTATGTCGTCCCAGATAGCAAGGGTCATGGAAGGTGATCTTCATATTATCGCCTTCCAGGTTCATCGAAATTTTACCAGCGCCAACCAACTCATTGATGAGCTGGGTATGGTGAATGACCTGATAATTTCCGCCAAACGCTGGGTATTCATTCTTGATGGTATGCAAACAATGCGGGCAGGTCGTCACAATGCGCTTCGGTGCGACTTCGTTCAAGATTTCAACATTCTGGGAAGCCAAGCCGAAGAAGATATCTTCACGTCCGGCACGGCGAGCCGAGTCACCGGTGCAGGCTTCGTTCTTGCCAAGCACCGCGTAATTGACTCCAGCGGTGTTCAAAATTTTCGCAAAGGCTTGCGCAGTCTTCTGCGCACGAGAATCAGTTGCAGGCGCACAGCCAACCCACCACAAAATTTCTGGTTCGGCATTCTGTTCAATCGTTGGCACGCTCATGCCTTCCGCCCACTTCATGCGGTCACCCTGCGAAACATTCCACGGGTTCATGTTGCGCTCCATGCCTTTGAACGCTGTCTCCAACTGCTTGGGGAACGCGCTTTCCATCATGGAAAGATTTCTGCGGATATCGAGAATGTCGCGCATCGGCTCATTGCCCACCGGGCAAATGTCCACACACGCGCCGCAGCTTGTACAAGCCCA
>JBEBCV010000077.1:0-3562 GCA_041157505.1 Chloroflexota bacterium
ACAAAGGTGCATCCATGAACATCCTTGTGTTGGGTACGGACTCTAGGGAAGTTGTAATTATTCAGCAGATGCTAAGCGGAGAGGGAAAAACAGTCACCGCGGTTTCTTCAAGCGCGCAGGCATGGCAGGCGATCCAGGAAGGCAATGTTCGGCTTTTGGTTGCTGATATCGATGCTACTGATGTCGTTCCAACTCAGTTGATTGAACGGATTCGTGGCATGCAATCGGCTGAACCAGTTTATATTCTTCTGGTTACGTCAAAAAATCTGGGAGACGGATCCATTCCCAAAGGGGATGATGTCCTTCATCGACCTTATACCCCAACAGACCTGATAAACCGAATTGAGATCGCGAAACGTATCATTGCATTGACTGAGAAACTAGTCATTGTCAGTCATCAACTCGAGAGTCAGGCGGGGTATGACTCATTGACAGGTTTTCTTAACCGGGCAGGTTTTTTACGACAATCTTCGGGTGAGTTGGAACGGTCTCGAAGGGGATCTTCTCCATTTTGTTTGATCGCCCTGGACATTGATAACTTTCAACTCATCAATGAAAAATTTGGGATGAGCGTTGGGGATGACGTGCTTCAAGCGGTTGCCAGATCTATTCGAGAAAAAAGCCGACCGTACGACTGTATCGGTCGTTGGACGGGGGATGAGTTTGTGATTGCCATACCCAATATCATTGGCGCGGACGCGGAAAAAGTGGCGGAGCGGATCATAGCCGGAGTACGAGGCACCCATATCGAGGTCCAGAATGAGCCGCCTTTGAATGTCAAGCTGAGTGCGGGGCTCTCGTCCATCGTCCGCATCTCATCAACGACTGAAGTGGAGCCCATCATACAAAGCGCGCGTCAGGCTGTGACGCGCGCAAAAGAGGCAGGGGGTAATCAGGTGTATTTGGTTTTTCTATAGATTGAGCCATTGAAAGAGAAACAAGGCAGCCATTCCAACCAGGATGGTGACGAGTGTGCTGCGTGAATACCAAGCCGTGATAATAGCCAGCAGACCTGCTGGTAGTCTGGCATTGGAAAGCGACAGATCGAGTGTGCCATTGCTTAGAAAAATTTCCGGGAAGATGATGGCAGATAAAACGGCAGGCGGGACATAGTGCAAGGCGCGCCGCATTGCTTCGGGGACTTCGAATTTGCCGAAAAGGTAGATCAACGAAAAACGCATTCCAAAGGTGATCAAACCACCAACGATCATAACCAACCAAATGTTGCTCATTTTGACTCCTTTTGGGTGGTCTGGCGGCTTTCAAGCAACATTCCAACAATGATGCCGACCAAGGCAGCGAGGATCAAGCCAAGTTTGTATGGAAGTCCATTGGCGAGAATTGCTGTTATTCCAGCACTCAATGCCGAAGCAATGATGGGGAATTTTTTCATGACCGGCACGATCATGGCTATGAAGGTTACAGGCAGGGCAAAATCGAGCGATAGGTTTGAAGGGATGGCAGCACCGAGAAAAACGCCAATGGCTGTGCTGATCTGCCAGTTCGTCCAGAGAGAGATGCCTGCCCCAAACAGAAACCAATACTTGTATTTTGCCAGCCCTTCTTTTTCATAATGCAAAATGGATGGTGCATAGGCTTCATCTGTGAGTAGATATGAAAGAAGAACCTTCCATCGTAAAGATAGGTCTTTGAGATAGGGCGCGAGGGATGCGCTGTAAAGCATGTGGCGTAGATTTACAACAGCGATGGTCAGGATCATCACGAAGGCAGGTGCGCCTTCGCTGTAGAGTTGTGCAGTGACGAATTGTGCCGACCCGGCGAATACGATAGAGGACATCAATTGTGCCGCTGTGGTGGAAAGACCTGAATTGATCGCCAGGGCTCCATAGATCAGCCCGAAGGGGAAAACACCTATCAAAATAGGCACTTCGGCTCGAATGCCCTCAATAAAATTTTTTCTTGCTTCACTCATTCTTTATCCTTTTTCTATGATGCTTTTTGCCGCACGTTGACCACTCTCCACAGCTCCTTCCATGAAGCCCTGATAGACGGTGGCGTGTTCGCCTGCAAAGTACAGGCGCCCAGAAGGGGAGAAGAGGCTTTGCCAGTGGGAGGTCACCTCATTGGGGGCATATGCCATGTAAGACCCCAAAGTGAAGGCTTCGTTTCTCCAGGCGATGGTTTGGGTATTTTCAATTAGGTTTGAAGAGCCAGGGAAAATCGATTCGATGGTTGTGACTGCGGTTTGGATGCGGTCTGAATCAGAAAGCTGACTTAATGCCGCGCCAGGACCACCACCCGTGTAGGCGGTGAGGATGCCATGCGTGCCTTCAAGGTGGCTGGTGGCATCCCAAGTGAAAACAACGGGCAGGTCTGTGTTGAGGCGACCATTCCAGCCATGCTCGTGCCAGAATCGTGTGCGGTACTCGATCATCACTTTGGTGACAGATCCATAGGATAGTCCATGAACCATGGCACGATGGTCAGTAGTTAATGTTCCTTCAAAGTCGATCATCCGCGCGGTAGTGAGCGGTGTTGCTAGAATTGCGTAAGCAGCATGGAGAGTATGAAAGGAGTCAGCCTGTTTGTAGGTGACCATTACTTCTTCATCTAATAGCTTTACCGAGGTCACAACCGAATTCATCCGCACATCGGGCAGGCGTTTCGCTATTGCCTGCGGAAGTTGGTCATTGCCGCCGATGATGCGATAGGCCGGGTCTGATGCCTCCGGGTCGCTGTAGAACAAGGCGGCATTACGCGCCAGATCAAGAAGAGAGAAATCTTTTGGCTCGCAGGTGTATTCTGAGCGAATGTGATTGGCAAATAAAATCTTCGCCAAGGGGTGAGCGTTTAGGTTTTGAATCCAACTCTCGGCGTTTTGTCTATCTAATTCTTTTGCATTCGGTGCGGTTGTTGGATTCGTCGGATCGTTCACTTGTTTGCCCAACTCAGCCAATGTAACCCATACGCGCATGTATTCTTTTTCAAGGTCAAGCCCCCATAGCGAAGTATCACCCAAGCGCCCGGCTTTGCCTTCCAGTGCTGCCCAATCTCCGCTTTGATTTTGCCAGGAGCCAACTGCCCCCAAGTGCAGGTCAAATTCTTTGGCAAGCGCGATCATGCGATGCTGGCTTTCGTTGATATATTCTGCGCCGCCTTCGGCAACAAGTCCGTTGGAAAAATTACGCACCGTATGAACACGCCCACCAACCCGTGAACGGGCTTCGAGCACGGTTACGTTCCAACCGGCTTTTGTCAATTCATGTGCGGCGGAGAGTCCTGCCATGCCTGCGCCAATGACGATAACGGATCTATTTTGCATCATACATTTCCCTTCAACGACTTACGAACTGAATATACTGTCATCTCAATGAAGATAAAAATCGCAACCTCATTTAACAGTCCACCCCACATTCTCAGGGTGGCGAGGTTGGCATAGTCTGCTAAAAGCGATCCATGCAATAATCCCAAATGCATAAGACCTGCCCACAAGGCAGCAAGCAAACCTAAAATGGCAAGAAAAAGGAAGGGGAGGGGGAAGCGGTTGAATTTCATCGTTTGATTTTACTCAGAGAAATTGAAAACCGTCCCAACCACGGGA
>JBEBCV010000078.1:0-5703 GCA_041157505.1 Chloroflexota bacterium
CCCCACCGGGTATGTACAACAGTGTGCCAGGGATCAGGGTATCGGTAAAAAGACAATTTCTACTTTTGAGGATATCTTTGTTCGTGCCATATCGAATTGCAAGGCTATCGAGCGTATCTCCTGTTTGGACAACCGTTGCAACCCAGCCTGCTGTCGGTTGGCAGGATGTGGATGGGATAAATGTATTGGTTGGAAGGAGAGTGGGTGTGTTCACGGCTCCAAACGAGGTGGATGTGGGAGGGATCGTATTTGTTGCCGTAACCGGGATCGGCGAAAGGATCAATGTTTGTGTGGGGGAAGCGGCTTCTTCTGGAACGAAGCCAACAAGAGAAATGGATAACGCGCCAAGCGTTAATCCAATGGATAGTAATGCTGCCACAAGCGCGTTACCAAAATCGCGCATTCCTCCCATCGCTTATTTCCTTTTTTGCTTGTCGGCAAGTTTATCGCCTGAAATTGGCAGAAGCACGCTGAATGTGGAGCCTTGCCCAACTTTGCTTTCCACCCAAATTCGCCCATGCTGGGCTTCTGTGAGTGTTTTTGCGATCGAAAGCCCAACGCCGGTATCGCCGACACCTTGGATTAGAACATTATCTGCTCGATAAAGTCGAGTGAAAACGCGTGGTATATCTTCAGATGCGACCCCGCCGCCCTGATCTGTGACTTGGATCAAAATGTACTCAATACTATCTTCGCTCTGGGTCTGGACCTTGAGACGGATTGTTCCTTCGAAGGGAGTAGCCGCCCCGGCATTTTGCAACAAATGGATAAGGATCTGTTGCAACGCCTCACGGTCGGCATGAATCGACGATAGGGATTTTGGTACTTCAAGATGGATCGAAATATTTTTCTCACGGATCTGCGAACTCGTGTACGACATGGCGTTGTCAATGATCGAGTTTAAATCTACGGCTTCGGGGTTGAGCGAATTTAGGTCGGTTGCGAGGGTGGTGATCTGGATCATGTCATCCGTCAGGCTGCGGATTCGCTCTGTGGAGACCTTGATGCGATCGACAAATTTCCGTTGCAAAGCACCTAAAATGCCGACTGATTCACCAAGCAGCAAGTCGGTATAGCCAACAATTGAAGAAAGGGGTTGGCGCAATTCCTGCGAAATGGACGCGAGCACTTCTGCTTGTTCGGTACTCTTGGTAGCGATCTTCCCTTTTTCCAACTCTAGCAATTTGATATTGGCTTCAGCAAGCTGATTTTGCAAGATCGCAACTTCCTGTAAGGTAGCCTTAAGATCTTTCTCCGCTTGAGCTGAGGGGAGATTCTTTCCAGCGCGCAACCCTGCATTCTCGCGCTGCAACTGTTCAATGATGTTTTGTGATTCTTCTTGTGATGCTCTTAGCGAAACGACATCGGTCGACTTGTTTCTTTCTTCTTCAGCACGTGCTGATTCGAGCTGGCTGTTCAAATTACGGAGGCGTTCTTCCAACTCCGCTACTTGGGCACGGGACATGTCGTTTTGTGCTTCTAGTTTCGAGATCCTTTGATTGCGCTGAATGATCGGCACCAACGAGGAAGCAATATTTGCCAAAAACGCCTGATCTTCTGCGCTCCAGGTTCTGTCTGAGTATGGCGAGAGTAGCAGAATGCCGCCCAATGTCTCTTTTTCAGGAGTTAATATTGGCACATACAATAAGTGACCAGGGTTGGTGAGACCAAGAATGTCGCCCAGCCCTTTTATGTCAGCTGAGGTGCTGCTGGCGGGTAATCGCAAAGGACGTCCACGCTGGATGGAGTTTGCCAGCATGGGAATTGCATTCTTCGTTAGTGAACCGCCTTCAAGGGTATCTTCACGGATCAAATCATACCCACCTGCAATGACCATTTGATTGTTATTGTCAGTCAGGTAGATCATAAAGCACAAGTCGGCGAGCATCGTCTGCGCAATGGCGCGGGTGATCGCCTGACTCATCTTGGTGGAGTTGTTTTCTGCAGCCACTGCCAACAAGGCGTGGAAGGTTTTTGGATCCGTGCTATAGCGCCTTCGTTCGGGGCGGCCTGAGGTGTCTTGCTTTAAGATCGTCGGTTTGGCGGGAGCGAGAGTTTCAGAAACTGTTACCGTTGCAAAACGTTGTGGCAATGTCAAAAGGATCGGGAAAGCTGCCATATAAGCCAAACGGACTATGCCCGAAAAATCGCCTTCCAAGCCGACCAGCAATTGACCAGCATGCCCCAGAAAACCAAGGAACAACAATAGAATGCCGTACCACATCCCATCTGGCTTGCGGATGAAAATAACAGCCATTCCAAAAAGTGTGAGTAATAATGAGCCAACCTGCCAGACGAAATCATCCATGGTCAGGTTGTAGCTTAAGGTTGCGGCTGCCGGGTTTGACATTTGTTGCTGCCAGGAGATCAGGCTCAATCCTAAAGCAGTCACAATGAACATACTTAATAAGGTGGTAGCAGCATCTGCCCGTCGATTTGGCTCCGGGAAGGCATAAAGCCAGGTGATCCAAATAATGCCAAAGGCTAAGAACGCACGATCCATAGGCGGTAAGACCGCTTTCGGGTTCACCAATTCCTGCCAGCCCAAGCCGCTAAAAAGGAACATAAAGATCTGTGCGCTGAGTAATATCCCCAATCCAATGAATGCGCGCCGTGCCTGTGGAAACTCGCTTGCCCGCCAATGGTTAAATGCCGATTGCAACGCACTGGCGATCACGAACACCAGAACGATGTAATAGATCAAATCTCCAGGCGGGACGGTGAGTTGAGTTAACGCTAACTGTATAAAATCGCTCATCCAATCGTGATTATACTGCCAGTTAGTGATTATGGCGTAGAATTGAATTCATGCTGTCACCACGGGCAAAGCCATATCTTATTGTTTTCATATTTATTATTACTGTTTTGGTATTGGTCTTAATGACTGGCTATTACAATCTATTTCGCGCCGAAAATGCGAACGCACGTGGTGAGCACCAACTCGCTTCTGAATTTTATGCGAAAGCGGCGAATATCCTCGTTTGGCGAGGGGATCTTTATGAACAGGCGGGTATCTCTGCTCTGCAAGCTGAACAGTTTGCGAATGCCATCGGCTATTTTAACCAAAGCACTCAACTTTCCGAAGAAGGCTGGGTTGGGTATTGCACATCCTATATAAAGATAGAAGACCTTTCTTCTGCAGTTTTCACTTGTGAACAAGGCGCTACGGTTTATGAGTCCGCCAGGCTTTATGAATTATTAGCGTATACCCATCGCAATCAACATAATTGGGAAAACGAATTACAGGCACTGCAAAACCAAATCCATTTGGGTTCAGAGGATGCATTTGCCGCTTATCGACTCGGTTTGCTGTTGACTTTGTACTCACCCGAAAACGCCATCCCCGAATTGACCCGCGCTTCGACTCTTAATCCCGAAGTGGACTCAGCGGTTCAAACCTTGCGCGCCGCTCTGGCAGTTTCCAGTCAGCAAAGTGATCCATCCATGCAGAAGGTGATCGTGGGGCAGGCATTTGGCTTGGTACAAGATTGGGAATTGGCAAAGACCGCTTTTGAACAAGCGGTTCAATTCGATGAGAATAATGCCGAGGCATGGGCATGGCTCGGAGAGGCGAAGCAGCAAACCGGTCAAGAAGGAAGCGTGGAACTTGATCGGGCGTTATCCCTGAACCGCAACTCCGTCAATGTGCGCGCTCTGCGCGGACTGTATTGGAGTCGTCAGGGAAAGTACGAACAGATGTTGGCAGAGTATTTACTGGCGGCGGGCATCGAGCCGGAAAATCCGCGTTGGTATGCGAATGTGGGTGAAGCCTATTCAAAACTGGGAGACTTGGTCGCGGCACTGTCGGCGTATCAACGCGCCGTGGACCTGGCACCAACCCAGGCTGACTATTGGCGTTTGCTGGCGATCTTTTGCGCGGAAAATAATGTGCGTTTGGAAGATGTAGGCTTGCCGGCTGCGCAACAAGCTAATTTACTCGCACCAAACGATCCTGCTACTTTGGACGCGTTGGGATATGTCTTTCTCTCTACTGGGCGTTATGCCAGTGCAGAAACCTCTTTGTTGCAAGCCATAGACATTGATCCAGAGTTTTTCCCTGCCCATATTCATTTGGCAATGACCTATCTCTCGCAAGGCAATCAACCTGCGGCATTCAATTCACTGACCTATGTGCGCGACGCCGAAGGCGCTGGTGTGTATGCCGAAACCGCAAAGCAATTATTAGACAAATATTTTCAATGATAAAATCACGTTCATGAATCGATCCATCTCTTTATTGTTCGTTGTGGCATTTTTGCTTTCTGCATGTGGGGCTGGGAATCCAGTAAGCCAAACACAAGCTCCAGCGGCGGCATTGCCTTCGGGTTCAGTCCTTTTTCAGGATGACTTTGCTCAACCCACCACAGGTTGGGACCGCCTCCTTGTAACCGAAGGCGTAATGGATTATTACTCCGGCGGGTATCGCATGCTCGTCAACTCGTTGCAGACGAATTTCTGGGCAACACCCCGCCGCAATTTCACCGATGTTCGAATGGAAGTGGATACCGGCAAATTAGCAGGTCCAGATGAAAATCGCATCGGCTTGCTCTGCCGTTATAACGGTAAAGATTACTATTTTTTCATTATCACCAGTGATGGTTTTTACGGCATGGGTTTATATAAAGATGGTCAGGCAACCTTGTTGGGTCAGTCTGAAATGTTGGCATCTACCAACATAAATAGGAGTGTGGCGGTCAACCATCTGCGTGCAGATTGCATCGGTAACACTCTTACCTTTTATGTAAATGGGTTTCAGATCGCGCAAGCTCAAGACTCCACACTCCCATCAGGGGATGTCGGGTTGATCGCTGGAACCTTTGCCGAACCCGGTGTTGATGTTCTTTTTGATAATTTCGTGGTGTTGCAACCCTAACTAGCCGATAGGCGATAGATGGTGGACGATTGAAAGATCGTCTAAAGTCTATTGCGTTTGGTCCTTTGTCTTTCTATGAAGATCTTTCTCGATACCATTGGCTGCCGTTTGAATCAGGCAGAGATAGAATCCATGTCCCGTCAGTTTCGTGCTGCGGGACATGAAATTGTTGCATCTGCTGACCATGCCGATATGGCGGTGGTTAATACCTGCGCAGTTACCACACAGGCAGCATCTGACTCACGGGGAAAAATTCGTAATATTGCACGAGCCGGGGTAAGTGAGATCGTTGCTACAGGGTGTTGGACGTCTATTCAACCCAAAGAAGCCGCAGCGTTGCCAAACGTGAAGCATGTTGTAGCTAACGATAAAAAAGATTTACTCGTACCCGAAGTTCTAGGTTTGCCCAAAGAAACCTTTGATATTGAACCGATAGATCGCATTCCAATTCCTGGGTTGCATCGGCGTACTCGTGCTTTTATCAAAGTGCAAGATGGTTGTGATAACAAATGCACATTTTGTGTCACCACCATTGCGCGCGGTGAAGGTCGTTCGCGCCCCTTAGCGGATGTGATCAACGATGTCAACTCTGCGCTGGCAGGTCATTCAAAAGAGATCGTTCTTACAGGTGTTCATCTTGGCTCATGGGGGCAGGATTTTGGAACCCATCACCTTCGAGATTTAGTCAAAGCTCTCTTGCGCGAAACGGATGTTCAACGTCTGCGCCTTTCCTCTCTCGAACCTTGGGACTTGGATGCAGATTTCTTCTCGCTCTGGAATGACAAACGCCTCATGCCTCACCTACACCTGCCTCTGCAATCTGGCAGCGA
>JBEBCV010000079.1:0-6318 GCA_041157505.1 Chloroflexota bacterium
CTAGAGGCGGTTGGTCTGACAGCTGCAGTAAGCAAAGCTCTTACCGAGGCGAACATCAGTTGCAATGTGGTGGCAGCTTATTATCATGACCATTTATTTGTCCCTGTCAAAGATGCTGATCGTGCAATGGATGTATTGTTATCTTTATCAAAGGGATGAAAAGAATCTCAAACACATTAACGAGCCATTCTGGAAGACAATGGAAAGTAACCATTTCCATGCGTTTGCCAATTTTCACAAGATGATTCAACAAAGAAGGAAATGTTGTGGTGACAGAGATATTTGTCACAGACGGATTTGCAAGAGACAGATGATCACTTTCTAATAAGTCCGTGATGAGAAAAATTGGAAACAGGTTGAGTTCTGCCCCGGACCATTCGAAACACCTGAATGCCCTGCCCAATGAGTGGATAAAAATTAGATCTCTTTTTTTCGGGCCATTACAGCAAAAACCCCGGCAAGAAACAACGCTGAAATAGCGATCGCTGCGACTCCAAACGTGGAGCCCCGTTCATCTTGAAAACTAGCAGGTGACTTTGTAGCTGTCAAGTATTTCACAGTCTGTGAAGGGGTCACTGTTTGTTCTACAGGAATTGAGGAATCTTCAGGAACTGCCCCCGTAGTTACTGGTGCAGATTGAGTAGCATCAGTACGCACAAGCAAGGTCTGCCCCTCGTAAACAGTTGTCGATTCTCCCAGACTGTTCAAGCCCTGAATTTGTTTGATCGTCGTTCCATATGCAACGGCGATACTCCACAACGTCTGCCCATAGAGCACTTCATGATAGACCTTCCCATTCGGGAAAGGAGTATTCAACGCGACCGGAATGGAATACTGGGGCAATACCCCGTTGATAGCAGCCTGAGTTTCCATATTGGAAATTGCCATTTTGGTCTGCGGAATGCTGGTGAGCATGGACCCGGCAGTCGACTGCATCTGTCCATTGCGGGTTTGGAGAGCAGTCTCGATCACCACAACAAAATAGCCATCCCCTATCGAAACGCCTGCCCCGATATCGCTTCGAGTTGTAGAAAGCATAGTGTTGGTGTGCAAGTCATCACCCAGCCACATTTGGATGGCTTCTTCCGCCGTCATGGCAGGACCCCAGTTCTCGGAGCGATAACCATCCAAGGTCAGGTCACCAGAAAGCGGATACCCCAAGGACATCATCCACTGCCCCAACGTCATACCAGTAGGGCGCCAGTGGCCAGGCATACCAATGGCAATGCCATTGGCCTGTTCCTGTGCGATCTGCATCAACACCGGGTGGGCATACAGTGCAGGTAAACCATACGAGAGCCGTAAATTATTGACCGCATTGATAATATCTGCCGGGTTCGGTGGAGCGCCTAATGTCTGTGTAGGTTCAAAATCCTGGGCTTCCGCAGGCGAAGAGAAGATCAAAAATGGGGAAAACAATAGCACTAGCAACAGGGTTATTTTTAGTTTCATCCTGAACATATAGTTGCACATCCCGCCCAAATCATAACAGGCAAAATATAATTTACCAATTCAATTTATCCCTTATCACCAAACCTGTGGTAAAAATTATTCATCCATTTATCGCAACGGAGACTTCATGACCGAAACCTTTCAAAAATCTCTCGGAAAATATGCCGATATCATTGTCAATATTGGTCTTAACTTGAAAAAAGAACAACGGTTGAGCATTGCTACCGGGCTTCAAGATGCGGAACTTGTACGATTGGTGGCAAAAAAAGCGTATCAAGCAGGCACACCCATAGTTGATGTCCGCTGGATCGATGAGAGACTCACACGCATCCGTTTGGAAAATTCCAACCCAGAGCATCTTACCGAAGTTCCCAATTGGCAAATCGCTCGCGAGCATGAGTACGGCGAACGCGGTGATGCCTATTTGAGTTTTGCATCACAAGACCCAAATCTTCTCGAAGGCATCAACCCTGATCTGATCAGCAAATATCGTAAAGCTCTTTCGGAAAAATACGAACCCGCTTACAAATATATAAATGAAAACACCCAAACTTGGTGCGTTGTTTCCACAGCAACACCGGCTTGGGCGAAATAAGTTTTTCCTGATCTGCCGGTCGAACAGGCACAAGAAAAATTATGGGCAGCTATCTTCGATGCCTGCCGTGTAAACACCCAGGACCCAGTCAAAGCTTGGCGCGACCATGCAGACAAACTTCATCATAAATGCAATTACCTCAACGAAAGAAAATACACCGATCTTCACTATAAAGCCCCTGGAACAGATCTGACGCTTGGTTTACCTCAAGGTCACATCTGGGTTGGCGCATCGTCCACTACGGTGGGCGGAATCGAGTTCATTCCCAACCTCCCCACTGAAGAAGTATTTTGCATGCCGCATCGCGAAAAAGCGGAAGGTTATATCACCTCCAGCCGTCCGCTCATTCTCTCTGGCACGATGATCGATGAGTTCACCCTCACTTTCGAAAATGGACGTGTGAACAAAGTGACCGCTAAACAAGGCGAGGCAAACATTCGCAAACTTTTGGAAACAGATGAGAACGCCTCTCACCTCGGGGAAGTTGCTTTGGTTCCTGATAGCTCTCCCATTTCCCAGAGAAAGCACCTCTTTTACAATACACTCTTCGACGAAAACGCCTCTTGCCACCTTGCGCTTGGAACAGCGTACCGTTACAACATGGAAGGTGGTTCAGAGATGACCAAGGAGCAATTCCTTGAGGCAGGCGGTAACGACAGTCTCATCCATGTGGACTTCATGGTAGGGTCAAACCAAATGGATATTGATGGCATTCGCGAAGATGGGACTCGAGAAGCCATCATGCGAAATGGCGAGTGGGCGACCCAATCGTAATCTCTAAACAACCTCAGGCGGACGTTTTCCAACGTCCGCTTTTTTTGCGCCGAAATCAAAGTCATGTCATAATGGAGAGACTTTTATCAAGGAGAACTACTGTGCCACGAAAAACCACACTCAATACAGACGAAATCCTAAATTCCGAATATGAATATATCTCCCAAAATGTTTTTCAAGCAAATGAAGACCGCTCCCGAGTCACTTCTTTTTACTTTGTCTCAGTTGGGTCTTTTGTTGCTGCCATTCTTGGGACCCGTTTCGAACCGGACCAAAGCACGATCTCATTAGCTTTCTTCTTTCTGTTCACTATCCTCACTTTCATGGGAGCGTTGACCATTGCTCAACTTGCCCGTCTGCGCGCTGCATGGCATGAAGCGGTCGAAGCGATAGACCAGATCAAGGAATACTACATTAAGCATCATCCGGAGTTGGAACCGGCATTCAAGTGGCGCGCAAAACATATTCCCCCCACCAACAAACCATATAGCATTGCGAACCTGATGGCTGTCGAGGTTGCGTTACTGAGCGCTCTCACCACAGGTGCTGGCATTTATTTCCTGTTGACTTTTATTGGCATTACCAACTGGGTCACATGGATTGCGGTCCTTGTCAGTATCGTCCTTGGCTACGTTTCGCAATGGACATGGTATCACTATCTGCTTGTAGACAATCAATAAGGAAAACATCATGTCCAGAGAATATATTGGTCAAAATCCCACTGCCTTTCAGCGCAGACCGCACCTTACTAAAGACGACGCTTGGATACGCGAAAACATCAACTCATTCAAAGTGGGTCATGTTGCCACCTCAGTAGACGGGCAGCCCTTCATTAACACATCCACTTTTTGGTATGACGAAGCTGAGCATCAGATCGTTTTTCATTCCAATCTGGCGGGAAGAATCCGCTCGAATATTGAGTACAACCCCAAAGTCAGTTTTGAGGCGAGCGTTCTTGGTCAGATGCTTCCTTCGAATGTCGCGTTGGAGTTCTCGCTCCAGTATCGTAGTGTGGTCGCTTTTGGTACTGCCAGAGTTGTAACCGATCCCGATGAAATGCGTAGATTGCTGTATGGGTTGATCAACAAGTATTTTCCTGAAATGAAAGTTGGGCAGGAATACCGAGAGATCACCGAAAAAGAACTGCGAGCCACATCGGTGTATGCCATCAAGATCGAAGAATGGAGCGGCAAAGAGAATTGGGAGGAACGCGCCGACCAAAGTGATGAATGGCAGCCGCTCGATGAAAAGTGGTTCGAGTATTACAGGAACAAATCCTGAAAGGATTAGTACATGAACGAAAAAACATACACCGAAGAATTCCGCGTGGAAGGCGAGAAGATCATTACCAAGATCAAAGAGTTATTGCATGAAGGCAATATTCGCAAGGTCATCATCAAAGATAAAGGTGGAAAGATCTTGATGGAAATTCCGGTTACGATCGGCGTGGTAGGGGTTTTGATCGCGCCCCAGTTAGCCGCGTTGGGAGCCATTGCGGCATTACTTACTGAAGCGACGGTTGTCGTTGAAAAAGCAGAGCCATCATGAGCGTCTTTGAAATCGTTTATTGGGCTGCCTTGGTTGTAGAGATGGTCATCCGCGCCCCGCTCAACAAAAAGCGCAAAGAAGAAAAGATGAGCGAACAACGCGTATCTACCCAGGAAAAATTCATCCTCTTCCTGCTGCTTATTGGCATGATGACTCTTCCCCTGATCTATTCAGCAACTTCCTGGCTTGCCTTTGCAGATTACACCTTACCCACTTGGGCAGGTTGGCTCGGTACACTTATCATGATAGGCGCCTTATTCGTCTTCTGGCGTTCACATGCAGACCTCGGCTTGAACTGGTCACCCTCACTTGAAATTCGTGATAAGCATGAGCTAATTACCCGTGGAATTTACGGTGCGATTCGTCACCCCATGTATGCTTCACAGTGGTTGTGGGTCATAGCACAGCCGTTGCTCCTTCAAAATTGGGTGGCAGGACTCGTCAATTTGATCATATTCATCCCCTTTTATTTGCTAAGAGTTCAAGCAGAAGAGCAAATGATGGTAGATAGATTCGGCGAACAATACAAAACCTATATGGAACGCACAGGGAGGGTCTTACCGAAAATCGGACCATAGTGTCGGATTTTCGGGGACAAAAAAAACACATCACAAAAGAGGTTCGTGACCAATTCTCCACCTTGCGTTTTTGTAAGGAGTCACCTAAAATAATAAAGTCGTTCAGTCAAGTTCCAACGCAAGACCAACCTCACAAGGAGAAATGCAATGGCTCGACCTCTGAACAAGATTTTCACTTTTATCCTTATTTTGGCAATTACACTTGCCGCCCTCCCACAACAGCCTGTTCGAGCAGCCACGCCGACAGAGCTGTTTTTTTCTGAGTACATTGAAGGCTCAAGCAATAACAAAGCGCTTGAGATCTACAATGGGACAGGCTCTGCCATCAATTTAGGTACTGGTGGATACAACGTCCAAATGTACTTCAACGGCTCCGCTACTGCTGGCTTGACGATCAACTTGACAGGCACAGTGGTTAGCGGAGATGTTTTTGTTATTGCACAGTCGTCTGCCAACGCTACCATCTTGGCTCAAGCAGATCAAACCAATGGTTCAGGCTGGTTCAACGGTGATGATGCTGTTGTTCTACGCAAAGGCACAACGGTCATTGATACTCTTGGACAAATTGGTTTCGATCCCGGCGCCGAATGGGGCTCGGGGCTGATCAGCACTGCTGACAATACACTGCGCCGCAAAGACACTATTTGCGCAGGTGAACTCAATGGCTCTGATGTTTATGATCCCTCTGCCGAATGGGAAGGTTTCGCCACAGACACCTTCGGCGGACTTGGCTCGCACACCGCGAACTGCTCAGCACCAGATGTTGCCCCCACCGTCACCAGCAGCTATCCAACAGACGGGGCGGCAGATATTCCATTAAATGCGGATATGTCTGTAACCTTCAGTGAACCTGTCAATGTGAGTGGCTCATGGTTCACCCTTTCCTGCTCAGTCAGTGGATCACACCCTGGGGCTTTCAGCGGTGGTCCAACAACTTTTACCATCAACCCCACCAGTGACTTTGTAGGAGGCGAGAACTGTACCCTTACGATCGTCGCTGCAAATATTGCAGATCAGGATGCGAATGATCCTCCAAATACAATGGTCTTAGACTTTACCGTCGGCTTCACCACCTTCGATGTTTGTGCCCAACCCTATACCTCCATTCCCGCCATTCAAGGGAGCGGAGCGACCGTAGCCCTCACTGGAACCCGCACCACGCAAGGTGTTGTCGTTGGTGATTACGAAGGTGCTTCTCCCAACTTGCGCGGCTTCTTCATCCAAGACCCAGTTGGTGATGGTAACCCCGCCACCTCAGATGGTATTTTCGTCTTTGAAGGCAGCAATGCAAATACTGTCAACATCGGCGATGTCGTACGTGTCACCGGTACTGCCGGTGAAAATCAAGGACAATCACAGATCTCGGTCGGC
>JBEBCV010000080.1:0-4217 GCA_041157505.1 Chloroflexota bacterium
CTCGTTTGGAAGAGAACGAGAATGCAGATGATGATGCTCTGATCGCTGTTGCTCTTCAGTCACAGCAGCAAGAGTTGGCAAGAGTCGGCTTATCGAACCCGGTTTTGGATGAATTCTTGCTTCTGGTCTCTGCCAGATTGCCTGAAAATGCAAATTCGCAAGCTCCTGTTCAGTTTCTTGTAACGGCAACGCCGACAGTGATCGCCCCCGCAGCCGTTTCGACCGAAGAGGTGACAGATACCTGTCCACCCAAGTGTGGCGCAATTAATGGAAATGGCTCGAACAGCAATAATGGACCTGGAAACAATAACGCTGGTGGAAATAGCAATAATGCCGGTGACAAGAATAATGCTGATGGAAACGACGATCCCAAAGACAAAGACAAAGACAAACCCGACGAAGATAATAGTAATGACGCGCAGGACAAGAACAAATAAACTTAGAATTGACAAAAGGCACGGCATGATAAATGCCGTGCCTTTTAATTTAAGTTTTGAAAATATACTAATGGATCATAACCAATTCTATAAGTCATTGGGTCATTAGAGTGTAATTAGACTTCTCCTTAATCGGACAGTTTTAGGTATAATTTTTGTATCGGTAAACGGGGGAAGTGAATGTTACCAACTTTGTACATCGATCTTGCCAATGTGAAATCAGTTCAGTAAGGAGAAAATCGTATGTCCAAGTTATCCACTCGTGTAATACTAGCTGTTCTACTCAGCCTGGGCGTCGTTGTTGGTGTGTTCATGACGGTCAATGCGGCATCATCGACGGTTGAAGGAAAGAGTATGGGTATGTATGTCCTAAGTGGTGGGCTGGTAAACCAACTCCAACCCCAATCTGCATCCGAAGCGCAAGAGGAAGCCCAACCCCAAATCGCCCCTTATCCCGGTAATAAAGGTGAAGGGCAGGGCGGCTGCGAATCGGAGAAATATAACGACCCAAGTGACCTTTAAATATTAGATCTGTGTAAAACAGGGCAGCTGTTGGGCTGCCCTGTTTTTTTGCAATCACATGGTAATTTGCTATTCCTTTCATTCACACGCTATAATTCACGTGCATGTCCACCATTGATGAGATCAAATCCAAAATAGACATCGTTGACCTGGTTTCTGAGGCGGGGGTGAAACTGCGTAAAGCCGGTCGAAATATGACCGGTTTTTGTCCGTTCCACGATAACAAGCACACGCCTGCTTTCGTGATCTGGCCTGAATCTGGAACCTGGCGTTGTTTTGGGGCATGCAATGAAGGTGGGGATATCTTCAAGTTCGTGATGAAGCGTGAAGGCATCGATTTCAAAGAAGCCTTGAACAAACTCGCGCTGCGGGCTGGGGTGGAAGTTCAGCAGATCCAACGTGAAACACCGCAACAGCGTGAGGCGCATGACCATCTCCGCATTCTGTTGGAAGATGCTTTGGTTTACTACCGCAGCCAGTTGTTTGCGAATACTGAGATATTGGATTATTTGCGCCAAAAACGTGGACTGACCGACGCTACCATCGAAACTTTTGGCTTGGGATATGCCCCTGTTGGTTATGACAATCTACTCAAGCATTTTGCAGGCAAATATATGCCGCAAGATCTTGTGGATGCAGGCATGCTTTCCGAACGGGATAGCGGCGGGTTCTTTGATCGCTTCCGCAACCGCATTATGATCCCTATTCGAGATGAGAATGGAAAGATGGCGGGCTTTGGCGCACGCATCGTGGACCCGAACGATAATCCCAAGTTCTTGAATTCGCCAGAGACTGCGGTTTTTACAAAGGGACACTTACTCTACGGTTTAGACCGTGCCCGCAAACCCATTCGCGCAGCGGATCAGGCAGTGATCGTGGAAGGATATCTCGATGTGATTGCCTTGCATCAAGCAGGGTATGAGAACGTCGTATCACCGATGGGCACAGCGTTGACCGAAGATCAGTTGCGTTTGCTCAAACGGTCCACGCGCCGGATAGTCCTTGCGCTCGACCCGGATGTGGCAGGTCAACGCGCCGTTTTGCGTGGTCTCGAAGCCGCCCGTTCTGCCATGGATAAGGAAGGGGAGTTGACATTCGATGCGCATGGCTTGCTCCGCAACGAAGCCCGCCTCCAAGCGGACCTGCGTGTGGCGACCATGCCCGACGACCTCGACCCTGACGAGATCGTGGCGCGTAATAAAGAAGAGTGGGCAACGCTGATCGCGAATGCCAAGCCTATCATCACCCATGTGATGGAGGCTCTTTCAGCCGGACAGGATTTGAACGACCCGAAGATCAAAAATCAGATCGCGGCTCAAGTGCTTCCATTGATCGATGATATGGGTACGCCCATGGAGCGTGACACATATCGTCAGGCGTTGGCGAGAATGCTGCGGGTGGATGAACGCTCCTTGATGGCTGCCCAGCCCAAAGGTCCGGTGATGAGGCGCAGGCCGCGCGTGACAGAGTCCAGCCGGAGGGTCGAATCTGCTTCGGTTGCGGTGGTCAATCCACGAAAGAACATCGAGTTCTATTGTTTGGGCATTTTGCTGCGCAAACCAGAATTGTTATATCGTTTAGACCGCAAGCTTGAAGAGTTTGGCTTGAGCCCGTTGGCGGTTGAAGATTTCGAGTATACTGACCATCAGTTGCTGTTCAATGTGTTGAGGCAGGCGATGGGACAGGACGAGAAAGAGCACGGGCAATATGTGTTCTCACAAATTCCAGAAGACCTGATGTCTCTGGCAAATGAATTGCTTGTGCAAACAGAAAAACTTGACCCATTGGAAGAGAAATTATTGGAAGACCTTTTGGCACGTTTATTAGATCTGCGCCGATACCATGCCATGAGCAGTGTTACACAATTGAAGTTCATGCAAGATGATGAGCAGCAGCAGGGGGGAGAAAATATAAAAATGTATATTGAGCAGACGATCCGTTTTACCCGTTTGTTGAACGGGTTGGATCAGGCGAAATTAAAATTATCGAAACGACAGGCATAATTTAGTCCGCTTTGTAGGAGACAGGTTCCATGAAACCGAAACGAGTGTCTGCCAGCAAAACAACGAAGAAAAAAGCTGCCGTAATTGAAACGCCAAAGGTATCAAAACCGAAGGCTCAACACGGTAAACCCCGCAAAAATTTTTCGACGTCTGCCTCGCTTGAATCGTTGACGGGGAAAAGTTCATCTGTTCATGACCTTGTTGCTGATGATTTTGTTGAACCGGATGAATCGCTTCTTGCCCAACAGGATGAAGAACTTGATGAATCATCGATCAATATTCATCAACATCTGACCGGCGAACCGGGCGAAGACCCTGTACGGTTGTACTTGCGTGAGATCGGGCAGGTTAAGCTGCTCGGCGCCGACAGCGAGTTTCGTCTTGCGACATTGATCGAAGGCGACCGCCTTATTTCCACTTTGAACAAACTTAAACAACGTAAAGGTGTCACACAGGCAGCTTCCACCTATCACTCTGTGCTGTCAGAGGCACTTACTTCCTGGGATCGGCTAGTAGAGGATACGGAACGCCTTGAACATGATTTGCCAGATCTGGCGCTATTGCTGGCGGAGGCACAATCGCTTCATGCTGGATGGGAGTTTAGTTCTCCATCCTATCTGCGCGCCTACCTCGACAATGGACAATGGGGGAGTGATCACCTGTGGGATAACCTTGCCCGTCATGCCTACAGTGTGTTCTTGAGTTTATATTTGCTTCCATTCAAATATGCAGAATGGTTATTGGCACATGTGCGCGTGCATCATGGTTTTCCTTCTCAGCGTACCTTGTTCCGCAACCTGTCTTCCGATGACGAGTTGATCACTGAAATGGAAGCCGTTCACTTTCGCGCTGCAGATGCGCAGCAAGCGCTGGTCCGTGCAAATTTGCGTTTGGTGGTGAGCGTTGCCAAGCGCTATCTTGGGCGCGGCATTCCATTGCTTGACTTGATCCAGGAAGGCAACATGGGACTTTTGCGCGCCATCGGAAAATTTGACCCCCGGCGCGGATTCAAATTCAGCACCTATGCCACCTG
Source organism: Chloroflexota bacterium (assembly GCA_041157505.1). Lineage (GTDB taxonomy): Bacteria > Chloroflexota > Anaerolineae > Anaerolineales > Villigracilaceae > Villigracilis. Next base: position 3,996 of record JBEBCV010000080.1, read on the forward strand.
GTGGATCCGTCAGTCCATCAACCGCTCCATTGCTGAGCAAGCACGGACGATCCGCATTCCGGTGCATCTATTTGAGTCGATCTCGCGAATTTTGCGCGCGCAACGTCACCTTACACAGATCCTCGGGCGAGAACCCACCAATGAAGACTTGGCGCTTGAAGTTGGCTATCTCTCTGCGGTGGATGTGCAAACGATCTTGCGCGCCCATGCTGAGAGCAAACC
>JBEBCV010000081.1:0-8365 GCA_041157505.1 Chloroflexota bacterium
CAATGTGAACCTGACCGTGGAGTTGATCGTACCGGTCGCTCTCGAACAGGGTTCGAAATTCGCCATTCGTGAAGGCGGTCTCACCGTCGGCGCGGGTGTCGTCACCAAGATCATTGCGTAATCAACTGAAAGTAAGGTAGTAAAATGGCTTCCAAGAAGAAAGACGTTCGTCCGGTGATCACCCTGCAGTGCAACGACTGCAAGGAACGCAATTACACCACTGAAAAGAATCGCCGCAACGATCCGAACCGGATGGAATTAAAGAAGTACTGTGACCGCTGCAAGAAGCACACAGTACATCGCGAAACGAAGTAATTTAGCAGGGGCAAGCGTACCTTGCCCCTGCAATCCTAGGCCAGTGGCTCAATTGGCAGAGCTCTCGTCTCCAAAACGAGCGGTTGTGGGTTCAAGTCCTACCTGGCCTGCCTAAGGCAACGCCGCGCCTCGCGGCGTTTTAGCCGTAAAAACCTGAAGGAGCAATACCTTGGCTGAGAAAGCAAAGCAAGTCAAGAAAAAGGAAAACGCCATACAGCGTTATTTCCGCGAGACGACTGGCGAATTGCGCAAAGTAAGTTGGCCTACCTGGCCTGAAGCGCGCCGCTTAACCCTTCTCGTTCTCATGGTGATGGTTGTTGTTGGACTCTTTCTCGCAGGCGTGGATTTACTCGCCGGAGAATTACTAAACCTGATCCTTCTTTAGTTTGAATTGAGGACCTCGTGATGGATTTACCGGAACCGCAAGAGCAGTTCGAACAGGAACCGATGGATGAACAGTCCGAAGAGCAGTCTGTGCCTTCGGAGTCTTCCGCTTCAACTTCGACGCCTGAAGCTGCTACTGCAACCGAGAAGATTCCCTCGAACCTGCCTCCTGTCGAAACGACCGTTGAAGGACCTGCCTGGTATGTGATCCACTGTTACTCAGGGTATGAGAACAAAGTGCGTCACAATCTTGAGCAGCGCATCGAAACGATGGGCATGAAGGATATGATCTTTGATGTGGTCATTCCGACCCAGGAAGAGATCGAAGTGAAGGATGGCAAACGCCGTACGGTGGAACGCCATATCTTCCCTGGGTATGTTCTGGTTAACCTCATCCTTACAGAAGAATCCTGGTATGTGGTCCGCAACACCCCTGGTGTGACTGGTTTCGTTGGAATGGGGAACAGCCCCACTCCGCTTCGACCGGAAGAAGTGGCTCAGATCGTCAAGCGTATGGAAGCTGAGTCGCCCACGGTCAAGGTTACATTCAAGCAGGGTGAGCGTGTCCGCATCATCGATGGACCGTTCAATGATTTCCGCGGTGTGGTTTCCGAGATCGATATGGAACGTACCAAGGTTCGCGTGATGGTTAGTTTCTTCGGACGCGAAACGCCGGTGGAACTGGACTTCCTGCAAGTAGAGAAGTCGTAACAGAGTAGTAAAACTAAATAGACAGTAGCAGGCTCAAATCGAGTCTGATGCGGTGGGAGGGTCTCCCAGAATGACCCGCTAAAACCACAGGAGTTAATGAAATGGCAAAGAAATTAAAAGCAATCGTTCGTCTCCAGCTTGAAGCTGGAAAAGCAAACCCCGCGCCTCCGGTAGGTCCTGCGTTGGCAAGTCATGGTATCAACATCATGGCGTTCTGCAAGGAATACAACGCTCGTACTTCCAACCGCCCGGGTGAAGTTCTCCCCGCTGAAATCACAATCTATACTGATGGTTCTTTCACCTTTGTGCTTCGCACATCACCTGCTGCTGTGTTGTTGCGCAAGGCTGCCAAGGTTGAGAAGGGCTCCGGCGTTCCGAACAAGGAAAAGGTCGGTAAGGTGACCCGTGCCCAGATCAAGGAGATCGCTGAATTGAAGATGAAAGATCTCAATGCGATCAGCCTCGAAGGCGCCATGTTGCAGATCGAAGGCACCGCCCGCTCGATGGGTATTACGGTAGTTGACTAATTAATTGTGGGAGGATGGCTTCGGGCTGTCCGCTTGTACCACGGAGGATAAAATGGCTAAACACGGAAAAAAATACACGGCGGCACTCGCCAAAGTTGATATTGACAAGATCTACCCTGCAAAAGATGCAGTTGCTCTTGCCAAAGAAACCAGCATTACTAAATTCGATTCCACCATTGAAGTTCATATGCGCACCACGCTCGATTCGCGCCAGTCTGATCAACAGCTGCGTGATGTGGTCGTGCTTCCTCATGGCTTGGGCAAGACCGTTCGCGTTTTGGTCTTCGCTCAGGGTGAAGGCGCCGTTGCTGCCCGCGCTGCTGGTGCGGATTTCGTTGCGGACGATGATGAATCCTTGAAGAAGATCGAAGGTGGCATGCTCGATTTCGATGTTGCCATCGCCACCCCTGATGCAATGGGTAAGGTTGGTCGCCTGGGTCGTGTACTTGGTCCGCGCGGTTTGATGCCGAACCCCAAAGCTGGTACGGTTGTTGGTGCTTCGGATATGGATCGTGCCATCAAGGAAGCCAAGGCTGGTCGTGTAGAATACCGTCTCGATAAGAGCAACAACATCCATGTTTCCATCGGTAAAGCTTCTTTCGATGCCCAGAAACTGTATGAGAACTACGTCGCCCTGATGGATGCTATCAATAAGTCCCGCCCGTCTGGTGCGAAAGGTAATTTTGTGAAGCGCATTACCGTTGCTTCCACCATGGGACCCGGCGTTAAGGTCGATCCCAACGAACATATTGATGGAGAAGGATAAGCAAGTTATCCTATAATTCCTAAACCCACTTCGCCAATGACGGCGGGTGTTTCAGCAGAAGGTCGTGCGGAGTACGTGACCAGTGCCGAAACTTAATATCCTGCTCAGGTGGAGACCCAGTAGCATATTTCAGCACCTCTGTGCTGTTCTCCCGTAAGGGAGTGCGAAAAAGTCTTTGCCTGCGAGAGTGGCAAAGACTTTTTTCGAAAGGAGGTGAATACCCTTTGGCAATTTCAAAGCAACGCAAGGAAGAAGTTTTGGCTCAGTATAACGACTGGGTCAAACGCAGCCAGGCGGTTATTCTCGTGGAGTACACCGGTGCGAATATGAAGTCGCTCGATGGACTACGCGCGAAGATCCGTGAATCTGGTGGTGAATTCCATGTCGTCAAGAACACGCTGGTTCGCCGCGTTTTCGCTGACAACGGTATGGAAGTCCCCGGTGATATGCTCGTCAAATCCACCGCTGTTTCGTTCGCGTTCAATGACCCTGCTTCCACCGCGAAAGCGCTGACCGATGCCACAAAAGGCAATGAGTTCGTCAAGGTCAAAGGCGGTTTCATGGCTGGTAAGTCCCTGAACGCTGCTCAGGTCAAGGCATTGTCTGACCTGCCGCCGCTGCCCGTTATGCGCGCAACCCTGCTCGGCGTTTTGCAAGCCCCGGCTGGCAAACTCGTCCGCACGCTCGCAGAACCCGCCCGTGGATTGGCTGCCGTCATCAAGGCTCATTCCGAAAAGGCTGCTGCCTAGTTCTATTCGAGCGGGTTTCACAACCCGCACCGTTCAATCTAAATTTTCTAATTACTTAGCAAGGAGTGCTAAACAATGTCTGACAAGCTCGCTAAACTCGTGGATGAACTTTCCACCCTTTCCGTTCTCGAGGCTGCTGACCTCGTAAAAATGCTCGAAGAAAAGTGGGGCGTTTCCGCCGCCGCTCCAGTGGCTATTGCCGCCGCTGGTGGTCCTGCTGCCGCTGCTGAACCCGTCGAAGAGAAGACCGAATTCGATGTGGTCATAAAGGATGCTGGCGCCAAGAAGATCGACGTCATCAAGGTTGTTCGCCAGTTGACCTCCCTTGGTCTCGGCGAAGCCAAGGCTCTTGCCGAAACCGCTGGTTCCAAGGTTCTCACCGGTGTGGGCAAAGATGCCGCCATGGACGCCAAGAAGAAGCTCGAAGAAGCTGGCGCTCAGGTCGTCGTCGAGTAATCCTTTCAATAATGCAAGCAAAAAGATGGCTCCTCAAGAGCCATCTTTTTATTTAAGCAGTACCGATATCCTATGCTGACTTTTTTTATAGTTTCTATAATACTTACACAGCGGTCTGACCACCAGACCAGAAGAGTATTATGAAAATTGAACGTCTCTCCCATAAGTCTTTAGCTGAGAATGTCGCTGGTGAACTCGTCGTTCTCCTCCTCAATGGAAGTCTCAAACCCGGCTCGCAGCTCCCGCCTGAGCGTGAACTGATCGGTAAGTTCGGTATCAGTCGAGCGACGTTGCGCGAAGCTCTCAAACTGCTCGAGAAGCAGGACTTGATCGAATCACGCCCCAATGTGGGTTGGTTTGCTCGAGAGGTGACTGGTTCGAATCTGGCAGTGGCGAAAGAACTTTCGAGCGGGAATGGTGCTAGAAATGTAGATCGTGAGACGTACAGTGACCCGCCTACTGGACCGATCAGGGTGCCGATCGGGTTGGATAAACCGATCCGCATTCCAAATCTTCAAAAGGATAGGTTGGGGACATTCGAATTTATTTCATGGTGGGACAGGGAAAAAGTTCAGAACGCAAAAGTCATGGTTGTGGGAGCGGGGGCGCTAGGCAACGAAGTCATCAAAAATCTCGCATTGATGGGTGTAGGGCATATCTATATTGTCGATTTCGACAAGATCGAAATGGCAAATTTGAGTCGCTCGGTTCTTTTCCGAGAATCAGATAACAATCGCAGCAAAGCTGAAATTGCAGCGGCACGGGCTAAGTCTGTAAATCCTCAGATCCATGTCCAATATTTGAACGGTGATATCACATCAAAGATCGGGCTGGGCGTTTTCCGCCGCATGGATGTGGTGATCGGTTGTCTTGATAATCGCGAAGCGAGGCTGGCTGTCAATCGCTTTTGTTATTGGGTGAACAAGCCCTGGATAGATGGAGCCATTCAGGAATTGCTGGGCTTGGTACGGGTGTTCGTGCCGGGGCAGGGAGCATGTTATGAATGCACGCTCACCGAGCAGGCATTGCGTGACCTTTCGCTTCGATACTCCTGCCCGTTACTTGCGCGCCAGAACATTTTGTTGGGCAAAGTTCCAACAACACCAACGATCGCATCCATTATTGGCGCCATGCAATCTCAGGAAGCCTTGAAGTTGATCAATAATATGCCTGTAGAGCCGGGCAAGGTGACTCATTTCAATGGCATGGTCAATGATATGCATACCACAGCATATGTTCCACGTGATGATTGTGAATCGCATTGGACGTATGGAACCATCAACGAACTGCCAGCCCGCGCCGAGCGGACCACACTTGATGACATGCTGCGGATCGCCTGTGCGGACCTCGGACTGAATGCCGTGATCGAGTTGGATCAGGAACTGGTGACGCAGTTCGAATGCCCGAATTGCCATACAGTGGAAGAGGTCTTGCGCCCTCTCAATGAAGTGACCTTGGGGGCTGGGAATTGCCCAGTGTGCGGTGTATTGCGCGAAACCTCCTTGACCCACGTTATCACTGGCGAAGAGAAATTTCTTCACCGCACACTTGCCAGTGTAGGAGTGTCACCGCTGCACATCATCCGCGCCCACAATGGATCGGAATATCGTTTCTACGAGTTGACAGGTGATGAGGACGATGCGTTGCACTTTCATGATTTCGAGCCCAAAGTCAAGATGGAAGAGAAAAAGGCAGCTCGTATTCGATTAAGCGATACTCCTCTGCATACTACAGATTCGACTTTAAGTGTCAAGACTACCAAACCTTCGCAAGTGTTGCGCATCCGCCAGGGGCGTATTCGTTTGCGAGATTAGTGATGACGAAGGTATTGAATGTCTACTCAAACTGCTTCAATGAGTGATACACGTTCTACCCCTGTAAATTCATCCGGATTTTTCCGAAGGCTGATAGGTTGTTTGCTTTTTGTGCTGGTCATTGCAGGATTCTTTGCTTTTTTCCAAAGGTATCAAGAGAATCTTACTCATGACCAAATGACCATCCTTACCATCCTTACGGTTGGACTGGCAACTGGGGCTGCTATTCGCTCGAGTTTTTATAAATGGTCTGGATGGATACTCTTTCTAGTACTCTTGGTGATCCTGCCTGTAGGTATGCTTGTTTTGGGCATTTTTACGAATTGGCAAATAGGTTTAGGACCACTTGAACCCTGGCTGAATGGAGAAGTTGATATAGAGCAGATCTTGCATTTATGTGGCGGCTTCATCGTATCGGCGATCACATTGGCTGCTTGGCGAAAGCCCAAGGCAAAGGTCCAGCCGGAGGCGCCCATTTCTCATCAAGAGTTTAGTCGTAGAGAGTTAGAGAGAACACCATCCCCTGCTCGACCTGTAAAACATGTTCGCTTCTTACATGGAAATTCTTCAAAACCTACAAAGATAGAACGTGGAATAAGCTGGTTTCAAAAGTTCAGCGGTTTTCCCAAGTTTCATTTGGGAAAAAGAAAGGCTGTGGACAAAAAGCTTGTCGTGTCTGTTGACCGCAAGCCTGCCCGCCTTGGTCTTAAAGGAATGTTCAAACGCAAACCGTATGTGAATCTTGCTTTGGTGGAGAACCATCGCTGTCCCTATTGTTTGGAAGACGTCAAGTTGAGTGACCCTCGCGGTGTAAAGAGGTGCGAGGTTTGCGGTGCTGTACATCATGCAGATTGTTGGGATGTGACTGGTGAATGCCAGGTGCCGCACTTGAATACGTGATGGAGGATACCTTTATGTCTGATATGAATGTCACCATTGTTCTTCCAAGCGGAGGCGCACGCGCTGCAGAGGTTCCAGACGATGTGGAATTGCGTGAGTTGATGCCTGAATTATCTTCACTGTTGGAACTTCCCACGGTCGGACCGGATGGACGCCCCATGAGCTACCGACTCGATAGCAAGGCACTCGGAAGGGAACTGAAAGAGAATGAGACGCTTTCTTCCGCAGGGATACCAGAGAATGACCGCTTGATGCTTACTGCGGATATCACCGCTGGCAGCGTTGTTTCAGTTGCTGGAAGCCCGCGAATGAGACGATTGAAGAACGATTTTGAATTGATGCAGGAACTTACCAGCCGCAGCGACATGATCGATTTCAAAGCCATGGATGTCCGCCCGGGCGTTCCACCTGAACGTTATATCGTGACCTTTGCCTGCAAGAGCATCATCGGCGTGGACAAAATGGGGAAGCCGCAATATGGCAACCGACATCAAGTGGAGATCTATTTGCATACGCAATATCCGCAGCGCTGGCCCGGTATGAAATGGATGACCCCCATTTGGCATCCAAACATCAACCACTTGAACGGCAGTGTTTGTATCGATGCCGCCTGGTGGACTGCCAGCCGATCGCTGGATCGATTGGTTATCATGCTTGGTGAAATGCTGCAATGGAAGAACTTCCACGATGACCCAACCAAGCCTCCCTTCCCCTGGGATGCGGAAGCAGCACGTTGGTCTCGTGAGTATCGCAAGACACATCCTAATGAATTCCCGGTGGACCATCGCGAACTTCTCCGACCGGAACGCGTAAAGATCAAACCGATCGAGAAAAAAACCCCGCCGGTAATCAAATTAAAGTAAGCATTGTTGCGCGCGCTGAACCGATTTAGAAAGTCAAAGAAAAGGAGCTCGAAATGTCTGATGTACCTGTTACCCTCGTTTTACCCTCTGGGGGCACTCGCAACGCAGAAGTCCCGGATGATGTGGTCGTGAAGGACTTACTTCCAGAGTTGACCACCTCTTTGGAACTGCCCACTACGGGTCCCGATGGACGCCCAATGTCCTATCGCTTGGATAGCAAAGCGCTTGGACGTGAACTGAAAGAGGATGAAACCCTCTCTCAGGCGGGCATCCCGCAAAATGACCGGCTCATGATGACGGCTGACGTCACCGCCGGATAAACGGATGTGCGGGCTGCTCTTATCAACCCTGAGCAGCCCGCCTCACTCACTGGATATTCAAATGGTTGGCAATGGAATCCGCCTCTCCTCACCTGTCAGCGCCCGACCGAGAAGGGCATGTATGCCTCTTGCCCGGTCAAAACGCTGGGTATCTCTCCACGAAAATGATGGAAGGCAGCCGCTTGTCAAAGTATTCCTTACACAATCTGCTTACACCCGTGTCCTCATGCATTCGACCGGTGAATTGGATAATGAAGTCGGCGGCGCTCTCGTCGGGCTATGGTGTGTGGATCGAGACTCTGGTACCCAGTTCGTCGTTGTGCAGCACATGCTGCCTGCGCGATATACACGCCAGGGGAGTGTATATCTCACATTCACCCAAGACACCATTCTGGATTTCCACGACGAGCTTGAAAAGAACTACAGTGGAAAAAGGATCGTTGGTTGGTATCACACCCATCCGCGTATGGGAATTTTCCTCTCGCATTACGACACCTTCTTACATAACAACTTTTTCCCTGAACCCTGGCAGGTTGCACTGGTTGTGGAGCCTCACAGTT
>JBEBCV010000082.1:0-9253 GCA_041157505.1 Chloroflexota bacterium
CAAACGACCCAACCCCCGCTTTCGCAGGCATCCATTCTTTTAATGGGAACGGCGAAATGACCGGTGCCGCCTGGGTGGAAGAAGGCGGTCTTTTGGAAGGTCCCATTGGGTTAACCAACACGCACAGCGTTGGAGTCGTTCACCATGCATTGATCAAATGGCAGGTTGAGCACCATAAACTGACCCAAAACTGGTTAACCCCGCTCGTGGCTGAAACCGCTGATGCCTGGTTGAACAACATGAACGGTTTCTATGTTCAGGAACATCACGTCCTCGAAGCAGTACAAGCTGCCAAGTCTGGAGAGATCGAAGAAGGAAATGTCGGCGGCGGCACGGGAATGTTATGCTATGAATTTAAAGGCGGCACAGGAACCTCATCTCGCAAACTGCCTGAAAAACTGGGCGGTTGGACGGTTGGTGCTCTGGCACAATGCAACTTTGGCAGGCGTTATCAATTGACCATCTCCGGTGCGCCTGTTGGAAATCACTTGAAAGATGATTCACCCGTCACCAGCGGAGAGAATCCATTTAAACAAGATGACGGTTCGTTGATCGTCATCGTTGCCACCGATGCGCCGCTTATGCCGCATCAACTCAAACGGGTTGCGAAGCGCGTTTCGTTGGGCATGGGACGCACAGGCTCCATTGGCGGGAACGGTTCGGGGGATATCTTCCTCGCCTTCTCAACCGCCAACCCTGAAGCAGCACGCGGCGGCAAGATCGTTTCTCTTAATGCCCTGCCCAATGAACAACTCGACCCGATCTTCGCTGCCACGGCCTACGCCACCGAAGAAGCGATCATCAATGCATTGGTCACAGCAGAAGATATGATCGGGCATGAAATTAGCGCCAAAGCCATGCCGCATGATGAAGTGAAAGAGATCCTTCGCAAATACAATCGATTGGTTTGATCTAAAGGGAGATACACATGAGCAAAACAACATCACACTATGGAAGCTGGAGATCCCCGATCACAGCCGACCTCATTACTGCCAAAACCATTACCCCTGTCGAAGTGATCGTCGATGGCGACGATATTTACTGGATCGAATCCCGCCCGCTTGAAAAAGGTCGTTACGTCATCATGCGCCGCACTTCAAGTGGAGACACCAACGAATGCACACCGCCGGACTTCAATGCGCGCACATCCGTCCACGAATATGGCAACGGCGCTTTCACGGTCTCAAAAGGCATCATCTACTTTGTCAATTACAAAGACCAGCATATCTATCGTCAAGCTCCGGGTGAAACACCTGTGCCGCTCACTCCAACGAACGGCTATCGCTATGCCGATCTTCGAGTGGACGAAAAGCGGAACCGCATCCTTTGCATCCGTGAAGACCACACCGTTGAGGGGGAAGCTGTCAACACTCTTGTGAGTGTGAACCTCAATGGCAACGACGATGGAACCGTTCTCGTTTCAGGAAACAATTTTTATTCCTCGCCCCGTCTCGACCCAAGCGGAACCAAACTCGCTTATTTGACATGGAATCACCCCAACATGCCTTGGGATGGATGTGAACTCTGGCTGGCAGATATTCACGAAGACGGCACGCTTCACAATGCGGACCTTGTAGCTGGTTCAGCCACCGAATCCATTTACCAACCCGAATGGTCGCCTGAAGGCGTCTTGCACTTCATTGCAGAACCACATGGCTGGTGGAATTTGTATCGCCTATACAACGGGACCATCGAAGCCCTGCACTCCATGGAAGCAGAATTCGGTGAACCACAGTGGGTCTTCAACATGGCAAAGTATGGATTTGTTTCTGAAAACAAAATTTTCTGTGCTTATACCCAAAACGGACTTTGGTATCTTGCCCTGCTCGATACCCAAAACAAAACCTTCTCCCCCATTTCTTCATCGGTCACCTATGCTGCTGATGTCCATTGCGGTGAAGGTTTCAGCGCATTCATTGGCGGTTCATTCTCTCAACCGCTTTCCGTCATACGGTACGACCTTGCATCAAACCGCTTTGAAACCATCAAACAAGCGTTTGAAGTGACCGTCGATACGGGATACTTATCCACTCCACAACCGATTGCCTTCCCAACTACCGATGGAAAGGTTGCGCATGCCATTTACTATCCACCTTGCAACAAAGACTTCTCTGCCCCAGAGGGAGAACGCCCGCCTCTAATGGTCATCAGCCACGGCGGACCGACGGCACAAACCGCAGTGACCTTGCAATACAAGATCCAATATTGGACCAGTCGCGGCTTTGCTGTTGCCGATGTCAACTATGGCGGCTCGACAGGTTACGGGCGGGAATACCGTCAGCGCCTCAACGGCAATTGGGGCATCGTGGACGTGGACGATTGCTGCAATGCCGCCCTCTATCTCGTGGAGCAAGGCCTCGCTGACCCTGAACGTCTCGCCATTCGCGGTGGCAGTGCAGGCGGCTATACCACTTTTGCCTGCCTTGCCTTCCGGAACGTATTCAAAGCTGGAGCCGGTCACTATGGTGTCAGCGATCTTGAAGTTCTCGCCAAAGACACGCACAAGTTTGAGTCGAGATACCCCGACTCACTGATCGGTCCATATCCTGAACGCAAAGATCTATATTACGAACGTTCTCCGATCCATTTTTCGCACAACATCACTTGTCCGCTGATCCTCTTTCAGGGAGATGAAGATAAGGTTGTACCGCCCAGTCAATCTCAGGCTATGTTCGAGGCGGTGCGGGCAAGAGAGATTTCCACGGCGTACATCCTTTTTGAAGGTGAACAGCACGGATTCCGCAAAGCAGAGTCCATCAAACGCGCGCTCGAAGGTGAGTTATATTTTTATTCGAAGATATTTAAGTTCGAGTTGGCAGAAGATATTCCAGCTATCGAGATCGAAAACCTTTAATCCTGCAACCCGTGTCTGGTTTTTGCGTAAAGAAATCACGCGCTTAAATTATCGGAGGCAATATGTCTAACATTCTTGAAGTTCAAAATCTTGTAAAACACTATGGCGATTTTCAAGCCGTGAAAGGTATTTCGTTCAGCATCAAAGAAGGCGAGATCTTCAGCCTGTTGGGACCCAATGGTGCGGGGAAAACGACCACCATATCAATGCTCTCCACGCTTTACGCCCCCACATCCGGAGATGCGACCATAGCAGGGCATTCCATAACCAGGCATCCAATGAATGTCCGCAATGCCATTGGCGTTGTGCCGCAAGACCTTGCACTTTATGAAGACCTGACCGCCCGCGAGAACTTGACCTTCTGGGGGCAGATGTACGGATTGAGCGGTTCGACTCTCAAGAACCGTGTGGAAGAAGTGCTCGGTCAGATCGGGCTGGTGGATAAAGCCAAGGATAGAGTTAAAACCTATTCAGGCGGGATGAAGCGCCGCGTCAACATTGGGGTGGGCTTGCTCCACAAACCGAAACTTCTCTTCATGGACGAGCCAACGGTCGGTATCGATCCGCAATCGCGCCGTGCTATTCTCGACACAGTCAAAGATTTGAACAAACAAGGCATGACCGTTCTTTACACTACGCACTACATGGAAGAAGCCGAAGAACTTTCAGACCGTGTAGGCATCATTGACCACGGCGAGTTGATCGCCATTGGTACGCAAAAAGAACTCACTAAACAGGTCGGTGAGACGGAAACGCTGATGCTGCACATCGGCGAGAACGAAGACCCCGAAGCTCTGGTGACTGCCTTCAAAGGCATCAAAGGCGTGCTTGAAGCCAATGCCATCAACCATGAGATCTCGGTCATTACCCATTCTGCAGCAGATGTGATGGCACCCGTTGTAACAAAAGCTAATGAGCGCGGAATCAAAATCCATTCCATTGACATCCGCGAGCCGAATTTGGAAGCGGTGTTTTTACATTTGACGGGTCGCGCATTGCGCGACTGACCGTTGACCATAGACCGCTGACGATGGACACACCATCGTCCATGGTCAATCGTCCATCGTCTTTACGGAGTAATCATGCTAAAAACAATCCTTATCGGCATCAAAGATGTAAAACTCGCCTTTCGTGACCGCGCTGCATTGATCTTCATGCTGCTGGCGCCCTTCCTACTCACCCTTGGGATGGGGCTCGTCACCGGCAGATTTAGCGGCAGCAACTCTTCGGGCATTTCAGATATTCCCGTTGTCATCGTTAATTTGGATGATGGCGAAATGGGGCAGGCATTGGTGGATGTGTTCAACTCGGAGGATCTGGCTGAATTGGTCGAACCAAGTCTCGGCACGAGTCCAGAAGCGGCTCGTCTTCAAGTGGATGAAGATGAAGTTGCGGCGGCGATCATCATTCCAGCTGGGTTCACGAAAAGTATCATCCCCAAACAAGAAGACCTTGATAATGGCGTCATGCCTGAAACGGTCAAGATCGAAATGTATGCCAATCCATCACGCCCCACCAGTGCAGGCATCATCAAATCCATTTTGGATGAATTCATGAGTCGCATTGAAGAAGGGTCGATCAGCGGGCAGACTTCGATCGTGCAATTGCTCGTCAGCGGACGCATTACTCCAGAACAAGCACAAGCCGCGGGTGAAGACATGAATCAGCGTTTGCAAAATACTTCCACAGACGAAGTGCTTGCGATCACCCTCAATTCATCCACAGCTGATGGCGAAGAAGTGGAGTTCGATGTCCTTGCATATCTTGCGCCGGGTATGGCGTTGATGTTCTTGATGTACACCGTCAGCTATGGCGGGCGTTCCATCCTCGCGGAAAAATCTCAAGGCACGTTGCCGCGCTTGCTCGTCTCCCCCACAAACGCAATGCAAATTCTCGGCGGCAAGGTCTTTGGCATTTTCTTAACCGGCGTTGCACAAATGTTGATCTTGATCGGTGCAACCTCCATGCTCTTTCAATTGAAATGGGGTGATGCGCTGGGCGTGATCGTTTTGGTTCTCGTGGCCGTTTTTGGAGCAACCGGTTGGGGCATGATCATTACAGCATTGGCTCGTACGCCTGGGCAGGTCGGCAGCATTGGTTCTGCCATGATGTTGATCTTCGGCATCCTCGGTGGAAGTTTCATCAGCCTCGACCAAATGCCGCCGCTTGTGCAAGCTGTCAGCCGTATCACACCGAACTCGTGGGCATTGGATGGATTCACCACCCTCGCCCTCGGTGGAACTCTCTCGAATCTCTCTGCGCCGATCACTGCTCTGCTGACGATGGGCGGAGTCTTGTTTGTGGCTTCGGTCTTGCTATTCGGCAAAAAGAATCTGGTGCAAAAATGAAAAAAATATTTGCCATCGCATGGAAGGACGCCATCGTTCGATTTGCAAGTTCATCGGAATTGTTGTTCTTCATCATCCTCCCTCTCGTCTTCACCTTTCTGCTTGCGGGTGGTAGCCCATCGGGCAACCCCACCAATAATCGCGTCCGATTGGTCGTTGTGGATTCAGCGAACACTTCCATTTCACAAGAGATCATTGCCGAGTTGGAAAGATCTACCGCTGTATATCCTGAGATCATGCCGCTTGAAGACGCAGAAGAAGAATTCAGCGCGCGCCGTGTTTCAGCAATATTGGTCATCCCTGCCGGATTGGATTTTGCCGCCATCCAAAATGGAACTGCCGAACTCGATTTTCGCCAACAACCCAACGATATGGATGCGTCCATTGCACAGCGTGCCGTTCAAACTGCGATCCGCGGCGTAAGCAGCACGATCAGCGCCGCAAACACCGCTGTGGAAGAAGCCAAGGCAAGAGGAACCTTTGAGTCTGCTGAAGCAGAACAAGCTTATTTTGATGAGGCTCTCACCCTCGCCAAAAAGCTACAAGCTAATGCTCCTGAAAGAGTGACCGTGATCGAAGGCACCACACCAGACGATGTGGAATACGACCCGCGTGCCAATTCATCTGCCGGGCAGTTGGTCACCTGGGTGTTCATCCCTCTGTTTGGCATCTCAGCGCTTTTTGCCTATGAACGTCAACAAGGGACACTGCGCCGCGTGCTCACTACTCCCACCAGCAAAGCCACATACTTGCTTGGCACGATCTCGGGTCAGGTGGTGATGGCCTTGATCCAGATGTCGCTGTTGGTTCTGTTTGGGATGTTCGCCCTTCAGCTCAAATGGGGGCAGGAACCGCTCGCGCTCTTCATCCTGCTCACCTGTGCGGCACTTGCCGCTGGAGCGATCGGCACCACGATGGGAACTTTCATCAAGACCGAAAGCCAAGCCAGCGGGTTGAGCATCATGGCGGGTATGGTCATGGCATTGTTGGGCGGCTGTTGGTATCCGCTCGAATTATTCCCCACAACAGTTCAAAACATGGTGAAGGTCCTACCTACCACCTGGGCCATGCAAGGACTACTCGACCTCGTCTTGCGTGGCGGCGGGCTGACGGATATCCTGTTTGAGTCAGGTGTGTTGCTTGGCTTCGCGGCGGTATTCTTTACGATCGGGGTGGCTAGGTTCAGATACGAATAAATGACCACCAACGATGGACGATAGACTACAAGATCAGCTATCGCCCATCGTTGGTTTTTACCTTAATCCTTCGAACAGATCGCGCTCTACATCTCTTCCCCCATTGACCATACTAAACACGCGCACGAACACCCCTTCACCCCAAAATCGCATAAGCGCCGCACGTGGAGCATCTACTAATGGACCAAAACCAGCCAGTTGTGATTGATGGCAAAGGATGGCTTTCCATGTGGCATCAAAATGATTACGACAATCAATGCGAGTGGTAATCGACCAATCTTCCCAGCCAATGTGTGTACGTTTCACACCATCAATTTTCATGGAGATACCACCAGTCAATTCGCGGAAACCTGCCACCGAATCCATTGAATCCACAGCATGATAGAACTTGGAAACAATATGTGAAAGCTGTCCTTTAGGGTCATGGTAGCCTTCCGACGCTGCACACACCAACGCTGAAGTTGTGAATTGGGTAACCGCTATATGATCGGGATGCCCATAAATTCCATTCAGATCAAAAGTCACCACCACCTGCGGACGGATACGCCGAATAACAGCAGTTATATCCGCGATCGCTTTCTGCGGCTGGACTTGATCGACATCGCCATCAATGTAATCCAGAAAAACAATTTCTTTGAGACCGAGATGCTGTGCCGCATTCATCAATTCTTCTTCGCGAATCTTTCCCAATACTTTTAGCCCGGGGTTTTTATCTGGGGGTCCATTCCAGCCGCGTTCGCCGCGAGTGGCACAAATCAAATAGGTCTCCACCCCTTCTGCAGCATATTTCGCCAATGTGCCCCCAATACCAAGCGACTCATCATCAGGATGAGCCAAGATCGCCAATAACTTTAAAGGGTCTGCCATCTCAAATCCTTTCTAATCCAGATGATTTTACTCCGAATGAAAAACAGAAAGGTGCGGTCAGTCTGAGCTGATCTCACCTTTCTGTTTTTTTTATAGACATCTTATATGCTGTCTTTTTTCTTCTCCAAATATTCACTATACCCGCCCTGATACTCTGCGAGTTGACCATTCTCGATCACCAACAACCGCTGGACGGTTCTATCAAGAAAATAGCGGTCATGCGAGATGACCAAAACCGTCCCTTCGAAATCTTCGAGGGCTTGTTCCAATACTTCGGCGGATGCAATATCAAGGTTGTTGGTGGGTTCATCGAGCAGAAGGAAATTCGCGCCGGAGAGAACCACCAAGGCCAGCTGCAAGCGGCTGCGTTCGCCACCAGAGAGTTCGCCGATCTTCTGGGAGACTTGTTTGTATGTAAAAAGATAACGCAGCAAAAACGCTGTGGCTCTTGATTCGCTCATCTCACCCGCATAACGGACGGCATCCAACACGGTCTGGTTGAAATCGAGAGTCTCATGTTCCTGTGCATAATGCCCGATCGAAACGCTGGGTCCGACCTTGATCTCGCCGGTGTCTGGCATCTCTTTGCCGAGGATCATGCGCAGCATCACAGATTTCCCTGCCCCATTCGCGCCGATCAACCCAACCCGTTCGCCATGCCAGATGGTCTCGTTGACATTCGCAAAGACTTTGCGCTCGCCAAAAGATTTTGAAATATTCTCCAATTCCAAGACCTTGTTCGAGCCGCGCCAACCGTTCAATTGCAATTCCATTCTGCGGCGTTCGGTGACGGGTTTCTCGACCTTATCCATCTTGTCCAAACGTTTTTGCATCGACTTGGATTTTCGCGACAGGTCTTCGTTGTCATAGACCTTGCCCCAAATGGCAAGGCGTTTGATCGCCGCTTCGAGGCGTTTGATGGTCACTTGTTGCGCGCGGAACATTTCTTCCTGCCGCGCCAGACGCATTTCTTTATCTGCCATGTACGAGGTGTAATCGCCTTCGAAGACGGTCATTTTGCCGTCTTCCAATTCAGCGATGTGTGTCACAGCCGCATCGAGCAGATAACGGTCATGTGAGATGATAACTACCGTTCCATCGTATTCGCGGATGAGCTTTTCGAGATACATCTTGCCGGGCAGGTCAAGATGGTTATCCGGTTCATCCAACAACAAGACATCTGGATTGAGCAACAGCAGCCGCGCCAAGCCGACAAGTTTTTTCTGACCGCCGCTCAATACGGAGAGAGGTTTGGTCAATTCGCTTTGAGCGAGTCCCAGCCCGAGCAGGATGCCCTTAACTCGCTCCGGGTATGAGTCACCGCCGAGAGCGTGATACTCTTCGATAAGTTGATGTTGTCGTTCCAAGGCACGTTCTAATTTCTTTTCATCGCCATAGACTTCGGGCTCACCCAAACTGGCTTCCACCTTTTCCAACTCCGCATGGACTTGCGCCACGCGTGGATTGCCTTGCAAGGCAGCGTCAAGCGCCGTCAGTCTATGGTCAAGCTCGGGTTGTTGAGGCAGGTATCCCGTTGTAATGAGGCGGGCGCGGGTGATGCTTCCACCCAATTCGGGAGCGTGTTCCCCTTCGATAAGTTTGAACAGCGAAGACTTCCCCGCGCCATTCGCACCGATCAGACCAATGCGTTGTCCATGCTGGATCTCCCAGCTGAGATTTTCAAAGATGCGTTTGGCACCGAGGACGAGTGTAATGTTGGAGAGTTGAATTTGGATCATGGTTGGTTCCGTTATTGATCAAAGCTTAAACAAAAACGCCGCAGGCGCGGCCTGCGGCGTGTGAAAGTGAAAACTTTCAGCGTACAGGCGCAATACGACAAGGAGCGGCGTTATCAAAGCCGTTGATCGCCATTGCGAAAAGGGGTTTACCTACGCTGAAGATGTAAAGCATGTTCGCGATTATACCTGAGTTTCTACGTCGAGAAGTTCCTGGATGTGGTTTAGAACTTTCGGATTGCGCACACCACC
>JBEBCV010000083.1:0-3931 GCA_041157505.1 Chloroflexota bacterium
TGCGAAATCTTTGGATTTTGCCCATCTTCCGGGTGGGAGTGCCCATTCGGGAAACCCGGCTTGGTTTACAACGGGTCTCAACCGTGCAGGATATAACGGCGTTGTCTGTGCTTCATTTGAATTGGAACCATTTCGCCAACAGAAACTGCCGTTGACCTGGTGGGTGGGTCCGCTTTCGGCGCCTGCAAATTTGGGACAGGCAATACAGAAGCATGGTTTTCATCATCAACGCGATATGATCGGGATGGCAGCTGACCTGGGGGAATTGGCTGAGTTCGTCTCTCCAGATATTGATTACTCATTTGAACCCGTCCTCACCCGGGCAGATTTGGAGCATTGGCTGCCTCCATTTCTGAATGCATTTGGTATTCCATTGGAAGATAAAGATTTGGTGTTGGATATCTTTGCGTATTTGAGCTTTCTACCTAATTCAAATTGGCGGCATTATCTGATGCGAGTAAATGGAGAGGTTTCAGCCACAAGCTCTCTTCATTTAGATGGAGGAGTGGCTGGTCTTTATAACATTGCTGCTCTTCCTAAATATCGCCAACATGGCTTGGGCTCCGCCATCACTCATCTGACCTTTGGCGAAGCAAAGAAACAGGGCTTCACCCTTGGCACTCTGCAAACGACATTCCCAAACGCTTTGCGCTTGTATCACCGTATGGGGTTTGAGGTGTACTGTAAGTTTGGTGTCTATCAGCGGATTGTTTGGTAACTTGACAAAAATCCATCCTTATTTATAATTATTCTAAATTTGTAATAATTCTAAATAAGAGTAAAAATGTCCAATCCAACTGTTCTTACAACAGCACTACAAAATGCAGGGATGCGTGTCACTCCTCAGCGAGTGGCGATCTGTGAACTGCTTGCTTCAAGTCATGAACACCCAACTGCGGCAATGATCTATGATGAACTCAAGCCGCAGTTTACTTCGCTTAGTCTGGCAACGGTCTATAACACACTGGAAACCTTGGTGGGTTTGGGTGTGGTCAACGTGCTTGGGCATGCAGGGGATGATAAGGTCCACTATGATGCGGATACGGAACCGCACGTCAATTTGGCTTGTATCTCCTGCTCGCGCATCATCGATATTCCCAGCGAACACGTCACACATTTGGATGAGGAAATTACAGCTGCTTCGGGCTACAAGTTACTCGGTGCACGAGTTCTCTACTATGGGTTATGTCCTGACTGTCAGAAAAAGCAGACAAAAGCAACGAGGAATCAATGAAATCCGCTCTTCCTAAAAATGAAACCAGATGTACTGAGATCCTTTCCGATACTTTGCGCGGATATGCAGGTATTCAGGAAGTTGATTACGACTATGCCAACGGAAGTTTGAAGGCTGTATTTGATCCGCGTTTGATCAGCAATGAACGGGCGTTGGAAGTTGTCAATAACGCCGGGCGTGAAGCGTCCATGCGGGTGGCGCAATGTGCTGCCAAACGAGAACGCGGAGAAGAAGCCTGTGCGCAATGTGCCGGTGAACTTGCTGTGCAGCTTGCGCATCAATATGAAGTGGCTGCCTCTGTGCCGACGGCGAACTTTCGTAAGAACACGCTTGAAGTGAAGTTAAATGCCCCTCGGCTGGACACCAGTGAAAACGTCGAGGTTGAGGCGACCTTTTTGAGTCAAGCTGGAACTGAAAAGAAATCTGCCGTCATTTCGGTCGAAAAAATAGAAGTAGCATTTACGGTCATCAATGCGTTGACTGCGCTTACGGCATTCATAGGCGTTGGTTTGGGCTGGAACCCAACTCTTGTCTTTGGATTGTATTTTGTTTCATACGTCACCGGTGGATGGTTTGGCGTGATGGCAAGCATTGAGGCGTTGAAAGAGAAAACACTCAATGTGGATTTGCTGATGATCCTCGCCGCATTAGGTGCGGCTGCGATCGGTCAGCCCGCAGAAGGCGCAACCCTGCTCTTTCTCTTCTCGCTTTCGAACACGCTTCAAACCTATGCCATGGATCGCAGCCGCAAAGCCATTGAGAAA
Source organism: Chloroflexota bacterium (assembly GCA_041157505.1). Classification (GTDB taxonomy): domain Bacteria; phylum Chloroflexota; class Anaerolineae; order Anaerolineales; family Villigracilaceae; genus Villigracilis. The sequence goes on from JBEBCV010000083.1 coordinate 1,999, forward strand.
CTTCTCGATCTTCGCCCGGCGCAGGCAACCGTGCGGCGCGGCTCACGTTTGATATCTCTTCCAATTGAACAATTGACTCTGGGTGATCTTGTTTTGGTTCGCCCGGGTGAACGTTTCCCGATCGATGGCGAAGTGATCTCTGGTGAGTCTGATGTGAATCAGGCAACCATTACGGGCGAGTCTATGCCGGTGCATAAACAGTTGAATGACCTTGTGTTTGCAGGCACGGTCAATGGAATTGGTTCACTTGAAATTCGTGTGACCCGCCTTGCTAAGGATACAACTTTGGCGCGCATTGTCAAAATGGTGGAAGATGCGCAAGCGACAAAAGCCAACACACAGCAGATGTTGGATACCTTCGAACAGAAGTATGCGATCTTTGTGCTTGCGGCAGCGGTCTTGCTGATCTTTGTGCCATGGCTTCTGTTGGGGCATGCCTTTCAGCCGACCTTCTATCGCGCGATGACCTGGTTGGTGGTCGCTTCGCCGTGTGCCTTGGTCATATCAACTCCGGCAAGCATTCTTTCGGCAATTGCCAATGGCGCGCGCAACGGTGTGCTCTTCAAAGGCGGCGTGCATCTTGAAAAGACAGCCACGCTCAAAGTGCTTGCCTTCGATAAAACAGGAACGCTTACTAGCGGCAAACCTGCAATGACGGGACTTCAGACCTTTGGTGATATGAAAGAGGATGAGATGCTGCGACTCGTGGCAGCCTTGGAGTCTCGCTCCGAACATCCGCTTGCGAAGGCAATTGTGCAGGCGGCTCATGCCCGTGACCTGAACCTGCCTCCGTCCATGGACTTTCGTGCCATTCCTGGGCAGGGTGTGGAAGGGACTGTTGACTCTCACCATTTGTGGATCGGGAATGAACGCATGTTTTTCGAGCGCGATGTCAACATTCCAGCAGATATTTTGACCAAAGCCAGTGCCATGCAAGAAGAAGGTCAGACCGCGATGTTCGTCTATGAAGTGAAGTCACAGAAATTCCTCGGCTTGCTGGGCGTGGCAGATACTCTTCGCGAAGACGCGGTTGAAATGATCAAAGCATTGAAAGCGGCTGGTATCGAACACGTCGTCATGTTGACCGGAGATAACACCAAAGTAGCTGCCAAGATCGCTGCCCGCGCTGGCGTAGACGAATTCCATGCTGATTTGCTTCCGCAAGATAAAGTGACTGTGTTGAAATCACTCCAAAAGAAATACGGACCCGTAGCCATGGTGGGCGATGGCGTGAATGACGCTCCATCTCTGGCGACTGCCGATATCGGTATTGCCATGGGTGGTGCCGGAACCGATGTTGCCATCGAAACTGCAGATGTGGTCTTGATGTCTGATGATTTACGAAAGATCCCATTCTCGATCAATTTGGCTCGTCAGGCACGCAAAGTTGTCTGGCAGAACCTGACATTTTCCATGGCGGTCATTGTGCTCCTGGTTGCCGGTGCCTTTGGCGCAGACTTGGCGCTTCCGCTTGGGGTGGTGGGTCATGAAGGCAGCACGGTATTAGTGGTGTTGAATGGCTTGAGGTTGTTGGGCTTTAGGGCGTAATGACTGATAAATAAAAAATCATAAAAGACCACGTGAAAACGTGGTCTTTTATTTGGCATATAATGAATTGAAGAGTTCGTTATGGTAGTGGAATTTGAACTGAAAAAATTATAACGATAGTCACTTTTATCTTGAGCACTTGAACCCTTGCAGTAGCGGTTAGTGGATGAAATAAGGGAAAAGATTATCGGGAAACGTTGATCGTGACAAAATAAAACTCTGAAATAATAAAAGGAGTAGGGCATGGCATCATATGACGTAATCATCATCGGTTCGGGTGCGGGCGGGTTGACTGCTGCAGTTGCTCTTGCGCAGGCAGGAAAAAAAGTGCTTGTCCTTGAGCAGCATGATAGACCCGGCGGGTGGACGCATTCATTCACGCTCG
>JBEBCV010000084.1:0-5698 GCA_041157505.1 Chloroflexota bacterium
TGACCAATCTTGAACAAGTAGAAACGCATTTGCTTGATTATGTGTGTCAGGCTCCATTGGCGGCGAAAGCAATGGGTCTTCGCATGGAGAATAAAATACCAAACGCAGAAGATCTTGCCCGTGAAGCCAAAAAGCGGCTATTCGTCCGCATTCAATTAGCGAAATAGCACGAACGGCAATGCGCCAAGGAGCGCACACACAACGAATCCAATGACAAGCACTGTCAGGCAACTTGGAAGAAGCCAGCGGATCCATGTCCACGCGGCATAGGTGTTCCAAGCTTTGATGATAAAGGGCTGGGCTTTACCAAGGAAGTCAGGCGCTTCTTTTTTATAACTTGAGGTTGGTCTGCTTTTTGGAAGTTTATTTTCGGCTGTGGCTTTAGTTTTCACCCGCATCTCAACAGGGATGATCAGGTTCGCGCCGCAATAGGTACATGCCATTTGGCTCGCACCAGGCAGCGGCTCGTTTGGTCCGCCACAAGCTGTACAGGGAATGGATTCTTTCATGGCGGCTATTATATAACCAAAAAAACATGGACAGCCTGGCGCTGTCCATGTTTATATTTCGTTAGAATGCACTGATCACTGACCAAAAGGTTCCGCCTAGGATGAGCAGGACCATCAACATGATGAATCCTGTGATCAAACAACTGAACCCAAAAGACCAGGCTGTGATCTTTTTGGCAGTATCTGCATAGCTTTGAGCCATGGGGGCATAGGCATTCATTACATTGTTCGTATAAGCGCTGACATCATATACTTGTGAATGAGACAGCCCTTCCACTGTACGGCGGGCATCCATTTCGCTAATGCTGGAGAAGCTCAAATATTTCTGAACAGCTTCTTCTTTTTTACCGGCTTGTGCCAGTTGTACAACCTGTGACCATTGGGCACCATAACCTATCATTGAATTCAGGTCCATGCCGAACATGTTGTCGTTATTGTTGGAAGAAGCCTGGGTTTGTGAAGCAGCGGGCTTTCTCAAATTTTCTGGGATGACGATCGAACTTGAACAATAAGGGCATTTGGTGGTGCTGGCTCCGCTGGGCGGGTCAATGGGGCCTCCACAGCTGGGGCATTTGATCAACTTCATGGTGTATTCAGACATGGCGATTCTCCTCGGGTTGGCGATGGGGTGATTATACGCTCGGGGATTTTGGAGCAAAGGTGCCATTCGTACTATTTCAGATTAAAATCAAATCCAGACCAACTTAACGAGGAGAAGTCTATGACCGAACAGTTTACGTTTGGCGGTGATATCGTTTGGAGACCTACTCAGGCTCAGGTGGAAAACGCCAACCTGACCACTTTTATGCGTACATGGGGAATTAAGGATTTTGACGCGTTCATGGAAAGGTCTACGCAGGATGTAGCATGGTTTACCGAAGCGGTCTTGAAGTTTTTAGATGTGCGTTTTTATGAGCCGTATTCGAAGATTGTCGACCTAAGGTATGGTATTCATTTCCCGAAGTGGTGTCTAGATGGGAAGATGAATATCGTTTTTAATTGTGTTGAGAAGTGGGCTGAAAACAAGGAAGAAAAGGGAAAGATCGCCATTGCATTTGAAGGGGAAGAGGGAAGATCAAAAACACTTACCTATGATGAATTGAATCAAGAGATCAATAAGACCGCCAATGCTTTGCGTTCTTTAGGGTTGGGCAAAGGCGATGCCATTGGTATCTTTATGCCCATGACGCCAGAGATCGTGGTGGCTTTGCTTGCCATTGCAAAAATCGGCGGCATCATTCTGCCGTTGTTCTCAGGCTATGGGGCTGGTGCCATCGTTTCGCGCATGGTGGATGCAGAAGCAAAAGCTCTCTTCGCAGCGGACGGAGCCTTCCGTCGGGGTAAAGCGGTGGAGATGAAATCCATTGCTGATGAGGCGGCGGAACAGATATCCACCCTAAAGCACATGATCGTTCTGAAACGGACAGGGCAGGATGTAAAGATGAACGTCGAAAGAGATCATTGGTGGCATGAGTTGGTGGATGCGCAGAGCAATGTATGTGAAACCGAGAAGACAGACGCCGAAGACCCCTTGATGATAATTTATACCTCTGGCACCACAGGCAAGCCGAAGGGCGCTTTACACACTCATTGTGGATTTCCCATCAAAGCAGCGCAAGATATGGCGTTTGGCACGGATGTGCATCAAGGCGATGTCATTTATTGGATGACGGATATGGGCTGGATGATGGGTCCATGGCTGGTGTTTGGGAGTCTGCTCCTTGGAGCGACGATGTTCCTTTATGATGGCGCGCCAGATTTTCCAACCCCCAGCCGGCTTTGGGAGTTGGCTGAGAAGCATAAGATAAACCAAATGGGCGTTTCACCGACGTTGATCCGTTCGTTGATCCCACATGGGGATGAGCATTACGCAAAACATGATCTGTCTTCGCTGAAATGCTTTGCATCCACGGGCGAGCCTTGGAACCCTGACCCATGGATGTGGTTATTTGAAAAAGTGGGTGGCGGGCGGATTCCCATCATCAACTATTCCGGTGGGACGGAAATCTCGGGCGGAATCGTGATGGGCAATATGTTGTTGCCGCTGAAACCCTGTGCTTTCTCTGCGCCCTGCCCAGGCATGGACGCAGATGTTGTGGATGAGAATGGCGAATCGGTTCGAAATGCAGTGGGTGAGTTGATCATCAAAGCGCCATGGATCGGGATGACCCGTGGGTTTTGGGGCGACAAACAACGATATCTTGATACCTATTGGTCGCGCTGGGAGAATGTATGGGTGCATGGCGATTTTGCCGCCGTGGATAACGATGGCTTGTGGTACATCCTCGGGCGTTCGGACGATACGATCAAGATCGCGGGCAAACGGTTGGGTCCGGCTGAGGTGGAGTCGATCCTCGTCCGGCATGAATCCATTATCGAGGCGGCAGCGATCGGGGTGCCGCACGAGGTCAAGGGGAGTGAATTGGTCCTTTTCGCAGTGACCAAGCCGGGTGTGGAAAGAAGCGCGGCTCTTCGTCAGGAATTACAGGAGATGGTGGTGGCAGAGATGGGCAAGCCGCTTGCGCCAAAAGCCATCCTTTTTGTGAACGATCTGCCCAAGACACGCAATGCCAAAGTGATGCGGAGAATGATACGTGCAGCGTATTTGGGTTTGGATTTGGGGGATACCTCATCGCTGGTGAACCCGGCGGCGGTGGAGGAGATTCGGATCGCTAAATAAAGTTATATCTCATGTATTCTTTGTGGATCTGACCTATACTGGAATCATCCATTGGAAGGAGGATTCCATGATTGCCAGATTCCACATTGTTGTTTTGGGGGTCATGTTTCTTGTACTTGCTTGCGGTGAAAAGGTTGAAACGCCTGCCCCTCTCCCGGTGCTGGCAACGGAATTTGTCCCGAATACCCCAACGATTGAGGCATCTCCTACAGTAACGGAGGTGCCTCATTTCATGATTCCTGGTGAAATTCCTGCAAATCCAAATGGCATTGTGGGTGATCAGGATTCATCTGTGACCGCTGATGAAAATCGTGCTCCAAGTGGTGACAGGTTCACATTCAGCCGCTTTGAACGCCCATTCAACTCAACAGCTATGGATGTCTATTTTCCGTCTATTGATATTCAAGGTGCGAAATATTTTCAGGATGATACCTGGTTGTATGTTGAGATCCAGTTGAAGGATACGGGTGAAGAGGGTTTTTCGCTGGATGGAAAATACGGCTTTGAGATCGATCTGGATACTGCTGGAGGCGGGGACTTGCTTGTTTTAGCATCGAACATAACCTCTACAGAGTGGTCTACAGCAGGGGTGGAAGTGTGGGAGGATACGAACGATGATGTGGGTGGACTGACGCCGACCATCACGGATAAGGAGCCTATTGCTTGCGATGGGTATGAAGCCATGATGTTTGGTTCTGACCGATTCAGTGATCCAGATCTGGCTTGGGCGCGCGTATCACCTGCGGATATTCATACGGTTCAGATCGCTGTCAAGCGAGATATCTTGAAAGGAGATACGAACTTCCTCGTGGGTGTTTGGGCGGGGAATGATGATCTGAACCCGGCTATGTTCGAGATCAATGACCTGTTCACCCATGAGCAGGCAGGGACATCTGTTGTGGAACTTCCGAATTTTTATCCCATTAAAGAGATCTCAGAGTTGGATAATACCTGCCGGATGGCGATCGGGTTCCAGCCGCGTGGAAATGAGCCGGGCTTGTGTCCGCAGCCAGCGAAACCAGGCGAGGAACCTCCACAAGAATCGGGAGGTGGTACATGCCCGCCTCAATATGTGGTTTGCTTCGCTACAGGGAATCAGGTTATTTGTATTTGTGCACAACCATGAAAAGGACGGTGGCACCAATAAGAAGCCAGTAGAGCCAATCACAATTTACAATTAATCAACCAAGACATTGATTCATAAAAGCAGGGCTGGCTGGTAAGAGTGCCAGCCCTGTTTTGTATTCAGTCCTTTCTAACTTTTCCTAAAAGCAATTTGTGAGCGCACTGGGTATAATTATCAGGTCTCGCAACTCGCGGGAAAAGGAGTTTGAATGAAAAACGTTCGAAGTGTGATACTGGGTGTGCCCCTTATGGTGGCGGTCATCCTAACCTCCTGTGGATCGCCAACGCCCGAAGTGGTGACAGTGGTGGTTACGGCAACACAAGCCCCGGCAACCGAAATTCCCACGGCACTGCCAACCCAGACCCTCGCACCAGTGACGCTTGGCGGACCGCAAGGCGGTGAAACGATCAAATGGATCGACGGCAGCACGCTGGTTTACATCCCTGCGGGCACGTTCACCATGGGCTATGGCGGAGATGCTCCCGTCCACAGTGTTTCGCTGGATGGCTATTGGATCCACCAGACCAAGGTAACGAATGACATGTTCAACCTGTGTGTGAAAGCAGGTGCTTGCACTTCTCCAAATCAGGAGCTTGGCGGACCGGTTTTTACAAACCCCGGTTTTTCCAGCAATCCGGTTGTTGGTGTGACGTGGGACCAGGCACAAGCTTATTGTTCATGGATCCAGGGCAGCCTGCCGACCGAAGCTCAATGGGAAAAAGCTGCTCGCGGAGCGAATGGCAATCTTTACCCATGGGGCAATTCAAATCCAACTTGTGACCTGTTGAATTTCTCCAATTGTTATGGACGTACGACAAACGTCAAAACATATGAGGCGGGAAAGAGTCCATTTGGAGTGTTCGACATGTCTGGGAATGTGTTCGAATGGGTGTATGACTGGTACGATGCAGCATATTATGCCAGTTCACCTGCTGATAACCCATCGGGTCCGCAGACCGGGCAATATCGCAGCATTCGCGGCAGTTCCTTTGAAACCTCTGAAGAACAGGTGGACCCGGCGATCCGCCGTTTCAACGAACCTACCGATAGTGGACGTGATATCGGCTTCCGTTGTGCAGTTGCCAATCCCCAGCCTTTTGCGCCATATTGTCAATTGACTGCCCATGTGCCAGCCAATCAATTGGATTCATCTACCAGTTGTACCCTGCCTGAAGGTGTGGTCGTTAACCAATACTGTAAGAATGGTGATGGTTATGGTGTAGTGCAGATCTCTTTTGATGCGACCTGGGAGGAACGTGGTACACGAATCCAATGCCAAGAGGTGGTTGAAGGCGGTTTACGCACCCTTGTGTGTAAGGGTCCGCGTGGCATTGAGTCGACCAATGAAGTGATGGTTTGTAACCCGGCTTGTACCAATCAACC
>JBEBCV010000085.1:0-3019 GCA_041157505.1 Chloroflexota bacterium
CCAATCTGACCTTTAACTACATTGGTGATCCATCGGAAGACCCGTGCGATGGTCGCCGGGCTGGATTTGATAATAAAACATACGTATTACAGAAGTAAGGTTTGCGAGTTTAAGAAAGACAGCCGTTGATAAGACGGCTGTCTCTTTATTTAATACTCCCATTTCAACTGAAATTCGATTTCTTCTTCGCCTGCGCCGCGTTCGTGGGCGATACTGATTTCTGCATCTTTCGGCACGATCACTCTTTTGCCTGCCACCTGAATGCGGAACTGTTCTCCGGCTTCAAGTGCATCGGCAAGGCGGCGCAGTTTCTCAGCGAACTTTTTAATTGAATAAACCTTCTCGATATCGCGGGCGCGTTTGGTTTTCTTGGGCATGATTTCTCTCCTCTTCTAAAATGATTACAGGCATGATACTTGAACGAGCTTGGGCTTTTCCCTTTTTTCATAAAACTATTATCTGAAATGCAGCCATAGATGGCACGGTATAATCGCTCATCTTTTATCAAGGGAGCGACCTTTGTTATCCATTGTGTTTGGTTTGTTATCAGCGATCAGTTGGGGTGCGGGTGATTTCACTGGCGGGTTGGCAGCGCGTAAAGTGGGCGCGGTCCGTGCGGTGTTCTATGCTTCGGTGATTGGTCTGATTGCTGTAACGATTTCTGCTTGGGCCGCGAATGAGGCAGTACCATCTCTTCGTGTCTGGTTGATCGCCATGTTGGCGGGTATCTTCGGCTCCACCGGGTTGATCCTTCTTTATGCTGCCATGGCAAACGGCACCATGAGCATTGCGGCTCCTGTTTCTGCGTTGTTGGCAGCGGCATTGCCAGTTCTTGTAGGAACCCTTACCGAAGGCTTGCCCGAAACATTGACGTTGATCGGATTTGGTTTTGCCCTTTTTGCAGTATGGATGGTCTCCCAAAGCGAAGGCGGCGTGAAGGATATTCTCTCGCATCTCGCGGACTTGAAACTGCCTCTGCTTGCAGGCCTTGGCTTTGGCGGATACTTTATTGTCATGCATCGCGCCACCGATGAAGGAGCACTGCTCTGGGCAATGACCGGCTCACGCTCATCGAGCGTGCTGCTGATCTTTATTTACATGCTGGTCACGCGCACCTCCTTCCGTGTCGACGACCGTTCGTCATTCCCGGTCATCGGGGTGAATGGCGTGCTCGACCTGACCGGCAATGCTTTCTTCATCCTTGCCGCTCAAGCCGGACGTTTGGATGTGGCTTCTGTGCTCAGTTCGTTATACCCAGGCTCAACAGTTATGCTGGCTTGGATCTTCCTGCATGAACGCCTATCCCGTACGCAGTGGATCGGTATCCTTTCTGCACTGATCGCGATCGTGTTGATGACCCTCTAATGGGGGATAGCTGTAAAAGCCAGAATTCGTAAAATACCTTCCAGCGCATGACCATTATCAGAACCGGAGATTTTTCATGAGTTCTACTTACGAACACAATTATGCATTGCAACAAACCCGTTACTTTACTGCTGAAGACCTTGAAGCCAACCGCAAGGGACAGTATTCACAAGGTCAGGTAGGGCAAGCTAAAACCTTACGTGAAGGCGCAAAACAAAACGTTGGAAGATATGAGAACAAGGGTTGGGTCATTTCACTGATCTTTGGCGTGGGTGCTCTATTCTTTTGTGTGGTTCTGTATTTTGTAGGCGTTTTTGACATGTTCCAAAGTATGTTGGGCAGCCTCTTCCTGCCGGTGATGGCTGGCTTGTGTCTCGTTGCTGCTTTGTTTATCTTTGTTATTGCGCCGCGCTCGTATCAATCCTCAGTGGATATGTATAAAGGGATGGGTGCCTCACTCGAAGAGAGTCCGCTTGGACAAATTCAAGTCATTGAAGCGCGTGCGGATACTTACGAGTCCAGAATGGGTGTCAACCGTCGCGGACATCGTTCGTCTCACCGGGTGTCTTACATCCTGCAAATGGACACTATCACACTTAACATCACCGATGCTCTGATGAATACCATTGAAAAGAAACGCCTGTATCGCGTGTATTGTGTCAACAACGGTGGTTACTGGCAGCTTCTTAGCATGGAAACGTTGGAATAAATCCATCGTCTATGGCTTTTTCAGAATCTTTAAACCTTAATGCAAAAAGTGCAAAAAACGAATTTTGCAAAAAATCTTTTCGTGACATTCGCGTTAAGCCTTTTCTCTAACCCCCCAACCTTTCAGGTTGATTTAAGAAAACCAGGGACTACGGTCTGTAGTCTATCGTCTGAATCTGTGGTACACTCACGCCCACTGTATTTCTGGGAACTTGTTTTGATCACTCTGATTAAGTAAGCCCGAAGGAACCACCTCGGGCTTTTTTGTTGGGCGGGTTCTGCCTGAAAAGGCAAACCTTGTTGAGCAGGAAGAATTATTGAAAGAGTTGTCAAAACATCCCGTAAATTATGTAAGGGCGAGTCGCCCTTATAAAAAGGATAACAATGACAACCGATTTTTCTTCTCTCAACCTGCGTGATGAGATCATGCAGGCTATCACTGAACTCGGCTACTCCGAGCCAACCCCCATTCAATCTGGCATGATCCCCCTCATGCTCACCGGCGTGGACGTGGTTGGGCAAGCCCAAACTGGCACAGGCAAAACCGCCGCCTTTGCCCTCCCCATTCTCAACAACTTTGTAAAACAAAAGAATCCGCAAGCCCTGGTGCTGGCGCCCACGCGTGAACTTGCTTTGCAAGTCGCCGACTCGATGAAAGAGTATGGCAAGCATTTACATGTGCGTGTTCTCGCTGTCTATGGCGGTCAACCTTATGGTCCGCAGATCAGAAGCCTGCAACGCGGTGTGGATATTGTCGTCGGCACACCGGGTCGTCTCAACGATTTGCTTGAGCGCAAAGTCCTCTTCCTGAACGGCATCAAAACCGTCGTCCTGGATGAAGCGGATGAAATGCTCAACATGGGTTTCGTCGAAGAGGTCGAAAAGATCCTGGCGGAGACTCCCACAGAACGCCAGACTGCCCTTTTCAGCGCTACTATGCCTGCAC
>JBEBCV010000086.1:0-4185 GCA_041157505.1 Chloroflexota bacterium
CCCTCCTTGCAAACATTTCTGGCAGTGTATGGGAATAGGAACTCATATCTCCCCGCGAGGATTCCATTGGCAACAATCACCAATCCACAGAACATACTTACAGCAAACACGATCACAGCAACTATAAATTTCATGACAGACACATGAGTTTCCAAGGATATAACGCAAATTGTAAGAACTCTTGCAAGCTTTCCCTACCCCCCATTCTGGTCGAAGAGGGCTGAGCGGACATGCCGATTTTTACGTCAATCAGGGTGAGGTCAAACGGACAGACTTGATCATTACACCACTCAGGGGGAGAGATCAATTATGGATACTTCTCACGGGCATAGGATTCAAGATACCCACACTCTACGCAGCGATAATGAAACACCATCAACGGACCGTCTTCGGGCAGCCTTACAATATATTTTCCATCCCCCACAGCTTCGAGTTCATACCATAGTTCACCTGATGTTAGTTGATGGAAGGGATATTTTTCATAAAAATAGTTTTCTCTGGTTGTTTTGATCATGCCTATCTTCATAGACCCGCCGCAAAGGCGGCACGTGCTTGGGGAGGTGAATGTACCTGTCATAATGAACTCCTTTGTTTGAGGTATTTTCCACCTTTCTCCTCATTTAGGGCAACCCCCAAATGGACTAGTCTACTAACCACATTTGTCTCTTCATTAAATGGATTACCTCGCCCCACCCAAACATTGACCTGAAACCACAGCGCCCACCCACAGAACAGAAACCAAAAAATACCCTTATCATCCCCGAAGGGGGCTCCTTTAGGACGCGTGCCCGAAGGGTAGAGGGGCAAACGACTTGATTATTACGTTAATCAGAGTGAGGTCCAACAGACAGACTTGATCATTACGTCAATCAGGGAGAGGTCAGCGGATATGCTGTTTACTGCATGTTCCAAGTCACCAATAAATATCAATCCACCTCTATTAAGAGGATTGAAACTGTTTCAGTGACCTAAAACTACAAATTGCAGGTAAGAAGCAAAACACCTCTATGCAGGGGATTGAAACAAACCTCTCTTGCCTCTCCTGACCCTCATTTGGGTGCAAGCGTGAGGAGCTAAAACTATCCGACCATCTCAAATATTGATTTGAAATCCCAGCGCCTATCCATAGAATATAAAAGGACGGCGTCCCACCCCTAACGCCGTCCCATCTTTCCTCTTTCGTCTTTCTTACTACAACTTCGCGAAGCGACTCACCACCTTCGCCAACCCAGCGGGACGATCCACATTCCCGCCCTGATTGACTCCGATGACCGTGCCTTCCTTTGCGTACGCCAAGTCCACGAAGGCTTGACCGGTAATGAAGCGTGCGCTGTCGATGGCGCAGGATGTCACGAAGCCGATGCGCTGACCTTCGACATTGACCACGGGGTCACCGTTGTGCGCCATGCGCGTACGCTGTTCGTCGAAGGTGAAACGGACGACTACACCCTTGCGTTCTTTCTCACGCGCCACGAAAGCATCGCGACCGATGAACCACGGCTTGTAGGTCTTCACATACGAGCCAAAGCCACCTTCGGCAACGCCCAGATCGCGTCCGTCAAACTTGCCGGACCCCAATCCCATCTCATGACCATACAACGGCAAACCAGCTTCCGTTCTCAAAGAGTCACGCGCACCTAAGCCGATGGGCTTCACGCCGAACTGCTCACCCACTTTCAACACGCCGTTCCAAAATGCCACAGCGCTATCCGGGTGGACGAACAACTCGAACGCCATCTTCTCGCCGGTATAGCCCGTGCGCGAAACGATCAGGTCAAAGCCGCCCACGTTCGCATCGCATAATTCTGTTCTCTTCAACTTCATAATACGTGCGCGCGTCGCATCGTCCACGCCCATCGCCAGCAGCGTGTCGCGGCTCTTCGGTCCTTGCAGCGCAATGTCCACGCGCATGTCGTTGCCCGATTTCGGGTCGCGCAAATTGCGGATCTCCGCGTTGTAGCCGTACGCACGCGCCCACGGACGAGCGTTATCAATTTTCACTTTGCCGTCGCGCACACTTTCAAGCCAGGTGCGGTCCTTGTCATCGTTCGACGCGTTGACCACCACGAGGAAATTATCAAATCCGCGGCGGTACACCAAGGTATCGTCGATCACATCGCCATCGGGCGTCAGGAAGTGGGTGTACAAACTTTCACCCGGCATCAAACCTCCGCAGTCATTGCCGCAAACCGTGTCAAGGAAAGAGGCGGCATCCGCGCCGCGCACGTCATACGCGCCCATGTGGCTCACGTCAAACAAACCCGCCGCCTGCCGCGTCGCCAAATGTTCCTCAAAGATAGACGTGTACACCACCGGCATTTCCCAACCTGCAAAGGGGACCATTCTGCCGCCGAGATCTCGATGAGTTTGATTCAACGCCGTTTTCTTTAGCTCACCTTCGACTTCATTCCAAACGAAAGGCGGCAGCGCCTCTTCCTTAACGTTTGAGCTGACGCCTACAAACCAAGGCTTGACCTCACTCTGAAGCGGCGGCACCGTGGCGGATAACTTCGCCTTAACTTCACTCACCACGAACGGACCCGGCACACGCTTGGTGCTGAAATCTTTCGAGCCGTCCAAATTGAACGAGGTGTATCCATCCGAAAGATCACGCAGCCATGTGCCCACGACAGAAGCATCTTTCACCGGAACAGATAATTGATAGGTAGTGTTATCGACGTTCTTCAACAAACCTTTGACGACACCTTTAGGTGTCGCAATCGAAGTCACCTGCGTCTTGCCCTTCTTCAAAGCAGAGAGGTCAGACGAAGCAACATAATCCAACACCTGGCGAATGCGTTGACCGCTGAGTTCATACACACCCGTGGTGGCTTTGTCGTCGATGTAATAGAAATGAGGGTAACCGGTTTTGGTCGGTTTGAAGTCGATGCCTGCGCCCATCGCCAACTTGCGGATCTTCAACTTGGCATCGTTGAACACCTTGAAGTCCACTTTTGCGCGGCGCTGTTTGCCCTTGCGGACAGTATCGACCGCGTGCGGCGCACAAGCCAACAAGACATCCGCGATGATGTCGGCGAGTTGGCGCGACTGCTTCTCGTTGAATCCGCGCTGGGTGATCCACGGCGTACCGAGGCGAATACCCGAAGGCGCCGCCGCGCTCTTGTCACCGGGAATGGTATTGCGATTGACGACCACACCGACGATATCGAGAATGCGCGCCGCCTGGTCACCGCTGAGTTTGGTTCCATCCTCACCGACGATGGATGAGCAATCCACGTTGAGCATGTGGCAGTTCGTGCCGCCAAACGGAACACGCAATCCGCGTTTGGTGAATTGGTCTGCCATCGCCACCGCGTTCTTGATGGTCTGGTCTTGCAATTTCTTGAACTGCTTGGTCTGCGCCAGTTTGAAAGTGAGAGCCAAGCCTGCAAAAACATTCACGTGAGGTCCGCCCTGCTCACCGGGGAAGACGGCTTTATCGATCTTTTTGGCAATGTCGGCTTTGGTGGTCATCAATACCGCACCGCGTGGACCGTCGAGACTCTTGTGAGTCGTAGACATGACCACGTCCGCGATGCCAATTGGCGAAGGCACCACGCCTGCCGCAACAAGACCACCAATGTGAGAAATATCCGCAAGGAAGTATGCGCCAACTTCATTGGCGATTTCACGGAACTTCTTCCAATCGGGCACCCATGAATAAGATGAATAGCCAGCGATCAACAGCTTCGGTTTGTTATCCAACGCGAGCTGACGAATGGCTTCGTAATCAAGTTTTTCGTTCGCATCCACACCATAATGTACTGCCTTGAACCACTTACCGCTGCGGTTGACGGGCGAGCCGTGTGAGAGATGCCCGCCATGCAACAGGTCGAGTCCCATGACCGTGTCGCCAATTTCCAACAAGGCTTGATAGACCGCATTGTTAGCGGGTCCGCCCGAAAGCGCCTGCACATTGACGTAGATCTGGTCGGCGGTGAAACCGTTGGCAGCGAAGGCTTCGGCAGCACGTCGGCGGGCAAGGGCTTCCACGGCGTCGGCATATTCCACGCCTTTGTAATAGCGCGGGTCCCCGTTGCGGCGATAATCGGCGAGTCGCATCGGGTGATCGAGAATCTCCTCCTCGCTCATCCAGCGTGATTCTTCGCTCGGGTAGCCTTCCGCGTAAATGTTCTGGAAGGCAGACATCAACGCTTCACGCACCGCCATCGGCGCCGTCGACTC
>JBEBCV010000087.1:0-23819 GCA_041157505.1 Chloroflexota bacterium
GAACTTGAAGTCGCTCATGTGAACGACGAGTCCGGCCGGGGTGGTGATACCGATCCCAACAGCGTCAGGGATCGAGTGATTAACATGGAAATATTCCAACGTGAACGGCCCAACGCGGGTGGCGTCACCGGCGTTGATGGTCTTGATCTGCGCTTTATGCTGGGCACCATTACGGTGCAGTTTGGCTTCGATCAGTCCGCGGGTGAGCGGAGTGGCGTAGACGGGCACCGGAATGTCTTCGATAAAATGTTGGATTGCGCCGATGTGATCTTCATGCCCGTGGGTGATGAATAGACCCAATACGCGATTGGCTCTGTTCTTCAAATACTCATAATCTGGGATGATGTAATCGACACCCAGCATGTCATTCTTAGGGAACATGATGCCAGCATCTACAACAATGATGTCGTTGCCGTACTCATACGCCATCATGTTCTTTCCCACTTCGCCCAGCCCCCCGAGCGGGATAATTCTTAATTTATTCTTTTTTACCATATTAGTTTTCTGTATACCTCACAGATTTCAAAAATTATTAAACCGCCTATGCGGTTAAGGTCAAGGTAAGAGCCAATATTAGAGTTGCGAACGCGCGAATCGCGAAACCCTCGAACGTCCCATCGATGATGATTTTGGCTTTTGATGAAAGGTCTTTTCCCTCAAACAAACAAAAAGACCTTCGCTGACTTGCTCGCGAAGATCGGTCCCGGTAAAACACGATTGTTCTCAAACAAACTGCCGAATTGGGCAGGAAAAGTCAACTTAACTAGAAAGAAGTATAGCAGGGCGGGCGGGTTTTGTCAAAGAGGGGATGTAAACAAACTGTTAGAAAGTGTTTAACCGCAAATATTGTCAGATGAATTGGATAAAACGGTTGTTTCCTGGTTTTATCCGTGCTCTTCTCCGATCAACAACCTTGTACCTAGGGCAATTAACCCTTACGGAGCTTTTTCTGTCGTTCCATCATGATATTGAATTCCAGCTGTTTATCATGGAGGATCTTCTTAAGTTTGTTGCGCTGGGTTTCCTCGTAGGTAGAGGCTAACCTCTCTTTTAAGGCTGCGATCTCCTGCAATAATTCAACTTCTGGCGAAACCATACCTGCATTTTTCAGTGCGGTATATGCCAAACGCAGTTCTTCGGGTGTCTCAAAGTAGGCATCTAGGTCAATAGGCTGCCCCTTGCCTTTGAGGTTATCAAAATCACCGCGTTCTTGTGCTTCTTTGATGATGGCTTCCACTGCTTTTTCGATACTCATAATATTTTCTCCAAGTGGATGGTTCTGGAATTTTACCTTGGAATTCGATGGCTTGTAATTCCTGCCATAATCTTTATACTGTAAATGAGAGGCTGTCCATGCTGGAAGTCCGCTTGCTGGGCGCATTCGAGGTAAGGTCTGATGAGGGGTTAATTCACATATCGGGTCGTCACGAACAATCCCTTTTCGCATATCTACTTTTGAATGGCAATATCTATCATCGGCGCGAGAAACTGGCTTCACTCTTATGGCCTGATTCCTCCGATGACTCAGCAAGGGAGAATTTGCGGCATATCCTTTGGAGGATACGAAAAGCGCTTCCATCTCCGCCGACGTTTGAATACCTGCATACGGATGATATTGCCATCGCCTTCAACACTTCTACCAACCTTTGGCTGGACGTGTCAATCTTGAAGGCGGCAGGGGAATGCAAGTATGCCGATGAACTTATAGCAGCGCTTTCGGTTTACAAAGGGGAATTGCTGCCAGGTTTTTACGATAACTGGGTGTCCCTGGAACGTGAATACTTAAACTATATCTTTGAACATAATATGGCACGTCTTATGGCGTTCCTCCGATCAGAATGCCGCTGGCTGGACATTATGGAATGGGGCGAACGTTGGCTGTCATTTGGGCAGAAATCTGAACCAGCTTACCGTGCCCTGATGCATGCCTATATGGAAAAGGGTGAAATGTCTAAAGTGGCGGATACCTACACCCGTTGTGTTCGGTCTCTTGGGGAGATCGGTTTGGAGCCCTCTGAACAAACAAAAGACCTCTTTGAGGAACTCAAAGGGGGCAGGGTTCATAAGACCGTGGAAATTCAAAAAACACGCTAAGGTCACATTAGCGACCATTCTAAAGAGACATGGACTTGCTACACTAACAGTGTATCGGGCAATTGCTTGCCCAAGGAGAAGACCATGCCGAATGTAATGCGTCACCCCCATCAGCACCATCATGTTCACCGTAACCTATCCTGGTATGTCCTGCTTGTTTTAGGGATCACGTTTGCATTGATCCTGACGCTTTCCATCGTTCCAACCATTACTATTCCGGGAACCGTCATCAGCCCAGCTGTATTCCGTGAGAGTGTATATCACGAATACCTGCGCGGCGAAAAGGTGATGTACACGAATCCGATCGAACTAAACAACGCTTTTGTTGCATATCATGCTGGCGAGAAGATCTTGTATGATGTTAACACTGCAACTTGGGCATATCACCTTGGCGAAAAGAGCGCTACATTGAACCTTGCTGCCCTTAACCCCGAAGACGCTCTGTATTTGCAACGCATGGGCGAAAAGGACATCAAGTAAGCTTTAGAGTACGTGCTGGGATGAACTTACCCGCGTTGGAAAGGTCCGACGCGGGTAGTGGGGTGTATAAAAGTAAAATTTCACAATAAAAATTGACAATCTCACCTGTCTCTTGTACACTTCCTAGATGGACATAGACTTCGACCTCTACCGCTACGAAGTACGGATTTCCTCAAACCCGTTGGTGCGTCTCTCCGCCATCGACGTTTCTCCTGCTAGCCCAAAACGTACCATTGTCTTCATCCACGGCTTTGGCGGTAAGGCAGAGCAGTGGCAATATCAGATGCAAAAGTTCGCGATGGATAACCGCGTGATTGCATTGGATATGCGCGGACATGGACTCTCCGATAAGCCCTCCACAGGCTACGAAATGGATCGCATCCAACTGGATCTCGAAACGGCTCTGTCCCAGTTGAAAGTATCCACGCCCTTTGTTTTGATCGGGCATTCCTTCGGTGGCGCGGTAGTGACAGAATATGCGCTCAAACACCCGGACCATATCGAAAAATTGATCATCATTGCCACAGCGGGTGAATTTAGATTAAGCCCTTTATTCAGAGCAGGTCTGGCTTTGCCTTCCTCCGTTTTGCGGTTGATCGGTCCGCTTACTCGTAAATGGTTACATGCTCCGCCGCATGCCTTGCGTGAGTTCTACCATAGCAATATGTCCAAATGGCGCGGGTGGGACAAGTTCTCTCAACTTACCGTACCCACTCTTGTCATTCGCGGGCATCGTGACATCGTCTTTGACCGTCCGCTTTTCGAAAAGGTGGCAGGATCCATTCCCGCCGCAGAAGATGTTGATATTGGCGTATCCGGTCATATGGTCATGTTGGAGAGGCGTGAGGCGGTTGATCGTGCCATCACGAACTTCTTGAAAGGCGAATCCAAAAAGACCTGGCGCGATAAATCTTTTGTCATTCCCAGGACCCAGCGTGACGATCTAAAGCGCGATCGCAACTGGCTCAACCATTATGAAGAAGGTGTGCCCTATACTGTCGATGTGCCGCGCATTCCAGCACACCATCTATTGCGCTCAGCGGTTCGAAGATTCCCAAAGCGCACCGCTATTTTCTTTGAAGGGTCGAAGATGACCTATCGAGATCTTAACCATGAAGTCAATCGCTTTGCCAACGCTTTATTGGCACAGGGAATTGGCAAGAGTGCGCGCGTGGTCTTGCTCATGCCGAACATCCCCCAGATGGTGATCGGTTTTTATGGCACACTAAAAGCCGGTGGGGCGGCGGTGTTGATCCCGCCGATGACCGAGCCGGAAGAATTGATCCGTCAGGTAAAGGAAGCGGATGCCAGTGTGCTGGTAACCATGTCGACTTGGGCAGGGCTGGCAAAGCAAATTCAAGATGGGGCGGGAGTTCCCCATGTGGTGCTGACCGACCCGGGTCAGTATTTGTCTCTGCCAAAATATCTGATCTCCCGTTGGCGCAACCGCGGTTTGAATTTTCACAATGCCTTGCATTGGAATCGCTGGCTGGCTCAACAAGATACAAAATCTCCCGGTGTGGATGTTCACTCGGACGATATGGCGGTCATCATTTACACGGGCGGCACTACAGGTTTATCCAAAGGTGTGATGTTGTCTCACCGCAATCTGGTCGCCAATGCCTTGCAAACTCGTCATTGGCTGCCAGGCGCAGCCGAGGGGCGGGAGCGTTTCTTGTGTGTTGTACCGTTCTTCCATAGTTATGGTATGACTGCCGCTTTGAACGTGCCAGTTTCATTAGGTTCGGCGTTGATCCTCAAACCGCAATTCAAAACTCTGGATGTCTTAAAGACCATCAAAAAATACAAGCCGTCCATTTTTCCCGGCTCGCCGAGTATGTATGTTGCCATCAATAACTTTCCGCGGGTACGCAAATATGGCATAGGTTCGATCAAAGCTTGCATTAGCGGCTCTTCGCCATTACCGGTGGAAGTGCAGGAAGCATTTGAGAAACTGACCAAAGGCAAACTGGTGGAAGGCTATGGGTTGACAGAAGCTTCGCCGATCACACATGCCAACCCCTTGAGCAAGAACCGCCGCCTTGGAACCATTGGTGTGCCATTACCTTCCACCGAAGCAGTGGTCGTCGATCTGAAGACCGGGCGCAAGGAAGTTGAACAAGGACACATCGGTGAACTTGCAGTGCGTGGACCGCAGGTGATGATGGGTTATTGGAAGAACGATGCCGCCACGAAAGAGGTCATCACGGATGATGGCTGGTTGCTCACCGGCGATGTGGCACAAGTGGACGAAGATGGTTTCTGCCGCATCATCGCTCGTAAAGCTGATATGTGGTATCCCGAAAAAGGCGGCAAAGATCCAGCCTTCCCACGCGATGTGGAAGAAGTGATCTATGAAATTCCGCAGGTGAAGGAAGTGGCAGTTGTGGCTGTGGCGGGGCATCCCTTTGCATTCGTTATTGCGGGCAGGGAAAAGCCGAGTGCCGAATCGGTGCTTGCGTATTGCAAACGCCGTTTGCCGCCGCATCTTGTTCCGCGTTTTGTGATTTTTATGGATGAATTCCCACGCACTTTTATTGGTAAAGTGCTCAGGCGTGAGTTGGCGAAGCGATACGGAAAACAGATCGCGAGCGAGTAGAGGTTACTTGGGTCTTTGTAGTTTTACATTTTGCCAAAAATTGATGGATGGTTCCTAGTCTTCAGCAGACATTAACCAACCAATAGCATCTTTTGGGTTGTAGAAGAGATCCAGATCCATTGGTAGTTCTTCAGCCAATATCTTGAAGGCTTTCATGAGAAGATTAAACCCTGATTCTGTTGTGAGAATGGCTAGCTGGTCTCGGGGATAGCCTTTTGCTTTGTTATCAGCAATGATCTGTTTGGCTTCGCGTAAACTCCCCGAATCCAAATTAAGTGCGCCATTGGTAATATCCAGGATCACTTTCATACCGTGGTGACGGCGCTTATCATTGATGTAAATGACGTGGTATAAATCGAAATATTCCCTGTCCGTACACTCACCTTCAAAAATGTACACAAGGAAGTCTAATTTTGGGTCAATGTTGTATCGTATAGACATAACCACTCCAGGACACTCAATTAATTATAACTAAATGAGGTCTGTAATCAAGTTATGAAGTTTACTACAGGTAAAAAGATGAAAGTGAAATTAACTGATATCCATTATCAAACCGTAATGATTAATGGGAAAAAAGTGAACTATGTTCAACAAGGGAGCGGGGAGCCGGTGGTACTGGTTCACGGACTGGCTGCCTCACTGCACGATTGGGATGATCTTTTGCCCGAACTTGCAAATGCTGGTTACGCAGGGTATGCGCTGGATCTGTTGGGGCACGGTGAGAGCGAAAAGCCGGATCGAACCTCAGATTATTCGGCGGAGAATACCTATACCCATTTTGCTTCGTGGATCGATGCTCTACACCTCACCAAACCCATTATCCTGGTTGGTCATTCCCTCGGCGGTGGATTATCGTTGCTATATGCCCATCGCAACCCAGACCGGGTGAAGGCTTTGGTGATCGTCAACCCGTTCTATTCGATGGGGCAATTACCGCCCATTTTGCAACGTATGTTCCATCATCAGTTGATCAACACCACCCTGATCGATCGCACACCATACCGTGTTTTTCGTTTCTTTGTGGATATGACCAGCTTCAGCACATACATTGGCAGTCGTGAATCCCATGTATTGCCGGAGCATATTCGCTATCAAACCGCGCTGGATTACAAACGGGCATCTTCGGGCATTTACAACATCCCGCGTACGCTTCATCACATTGACCTGGACCCTGCTCGCATTACCCAGCCAACTCTCCTTCTGTGGGGTGGACGTGACCAAACCCTTGAGCCATCATCCTTTCCACGCTTGGCAGAGAAGCTCCCGAATTTGGTGAAGTCTCATCATTTTCCTGTTTGCGGGCACGTACCGCATCAATGCCACCCTGCAGATTTCAACCCGCATGTGATGGAGTTCTTGCGCGGGATTTGACCTCGACCGATTGACGATGGATGAAAAAACATCCTATAATTCCAGATGTGATGAAGTGATCTTATTGAATTGCTCAAAAGTATCATTGGAATAGATTTTCAACTCCAAAAGAATGTTATGCTACATATTGAGATGACACTCTTCGAGTGGATTGTTTGAGAAATAGTCTTAGTATTATCCTAAATTAGGATGGGGAGAGGAAGTTCAAAGTCTGAGAAGAGGCGGGGAATCCATGCTCGACAGTCCATCTTCTATCGCCAATGGGGGAATCGAGTCAATATTTTAAGATTGCAGTTTCCAAATCGCCCCTTGCTCACAATTCGCCTCGGTGCTAAAATGCCGAACACATTAGCCATATGTACGGGGATGCAGTGCTTTTACGCCCATATGTGGCTAAATCATTTGTTCTAATTTAGGAGCCCATTCCGGATGCGTTGTCCGTATTGCAAACATCACGACTCAAAGGTGCTGGATACTTCGCACGACAGCCACGGTGGGATCCGCCGCCGGCGGGAGTGCTTGAAGTGCCGCCAACGCTTCAGCAGTTATGAAAGACCCATCCTTGCCACACCGCTCATTATCAAGCAGGACGGCAACCGTGAGGAGTTTGACCGCGAGAAGATGGCGCGCGGTATTCGCATTTCCTGTGCGAAGCGACCCGTCTCTGCGGCGGACATCGAACGCATGATCGGACAGGTGGAAGTGAAATTGCAGAAATTGGGCAAGGCAGAGATCTCTTCGCGTGTGGTGGGAGATCTGGTGATGGAAACTTTGAAAGAAGTGGACCAGGTTGCTTACATCCGCTATGCCATTGTGTATTTAGGCTTGGATGACCTCAAGTCCATTCGTACTGAGATCGACCAGTTGCTCGAAGATAATTAGGCAAGGACCTCCTCTATGTTAAGGGGGGGAGCATCTTTGCCTTTTTGTTTCTGTGCTTTTCGTCATCAAATAGTGATTAACGCGGAGAAGGACCCGCGATAAAGAATAAAACTTATAGGAGAGTCCGACATGGCAACAAAATCTGCTGAAACGAAAATAGTCAAGAACGGCTTATTGCCGACGCCGCCCATGAAGAAGGGATTGCCCGGCGCAACCCTGACCGATAATGCCCGCCAGGTGTTGATGAAGCGCTACGTGCGCCGTGGTGACGATGGCAAGCCCGCTGAAAACGTGGAAGAAATGTTCTGGCGTGTGGCGCATCATGTCGCCAAGGTCGAAGAGCAATGGGGTGCGGATGTGATGGAACGCACCATTGAGTATTACCACCTGCTTTCTAGCAAGAAATTCTTCCCGAACTCCCCAACCTTTACTGGTGCTGGAACTCCGTTGGGGCAGCTCGCCGCGTGTTTCGTCCTTCCCATTACCGATGATATGGGACGTCACAGCGCGGGTATCTTCCAAACTCTGCGAGACGCTGCCCTGATCCAGCAGACAGGCGGCGGCAACGGATTCTCCTTCTCACGTTTACGCCCCAAGGGTGCCTTGGTGCAGACCTCGGCAGGGCAGGCAACCGGACCTGTCGGATTCTTGCGCGTGTATGACCACGCCTTCGGTGAGATCGCCCAAGGCGGAACCCGCCGCGGTGCGAACATGGCAGTGCTGCGTGTGGACCACCCGGATGTGGAAGAGTTCATCACTTGTAAACTCGATGAGAACGCCATTACCAACTTCAACATTTCCGTCGGCATTACCGACGCATTCATGGAAGCTGTGCGCGATGACAAGGAATGGGCATTGCGCTTCCCTGATCTCGTCGAAATGAAGCAGCGCGGATTTAGCGGCACGCTCGAACAAGCCGAAGCCGCTGGCATCAAGATCCATACCTATAAGAAGGTCAATGCGCGCGAGCTGTTCAACAAGATCGTGAAGCAGGCGCACCACAACGGCGAACCTGGCGTATTGTTCCTCGATGCTGCCAACCGCAGTAACCCTGTGCCGCATTTGTATCCGCTCGAAGCGACGAACCCCTGCGGTGAGCAATGGCTTGGACCGTACGAGAATTGCTGTTTGGGTTCGGTGAACCTCAACGAACACTGCGGACCCGATGGCAGCGTGGATTGGGAAACTCTGCGCAAGAGCGTTGTGACCGCCACACGCTTCCTCGATGATGTGGTCGAAGCCAATGCTTATGTGCCTGCTGTTGCGCAATTGAAAGAAGCGGCACACAAAGCACGCCGCATTGGTTTGGGCATTATGGGTCTTGCCGACTTGATGTACCACGTGGGCGTACGCTATGGTTCGAAGGAAGGTCAGGAATTTGGCGCGCAGGTGATGGAGTTCGTCCGCTATCACGCGATGGTGACCAGCGTGCAGCTCGCCGAAGAACGCGGACCTTTCCCTGCCATTCAAGGCTCGATCTACGACATGGACGATATGAAGTGGGAAGCGCCCAAATCGTTGGTGAGCTATGAGCATAACTGGAACAGACCCGAGGTTAAGTGGGATGCGGTAGTGGACGGCATCAAGAAGCATGGCATCCGCAATGCCGCGCAGACCACCGTTGCGCCGACCGGCACCATCGCCACTGTCGCTGGCTGTGAAGGCTACGGCTGTGAACCCGTCTTCGCGCTGGCATACATCCGCCACGTCAACGATAACGGCAAAGATCTGAAATTAACCTACGCCAGCCCGCGCTTCGATGAGTCCCTCAAGAAACTGGGCTTGGGCGAAGAGAAACGACAAGAGATCGTGGAGCAGGTGATGAGCCAGGGAACCTGCCAGCACATCCCTGAACTTCCGCAGCACATCCGTGATACCTTCGTGGTTTCGGGCGATGTGACCGCCGAAGAACATGTGCGCATGCAGGGCGCGTTGCAAGCCTTTGTAGATAACTCGCTTTCGAAGACCGTCAACTTCCACGAAGGCGCGACCGAAGGTGACGTGGCGATCGCTTATCAACTCGCTTGGGAACTCGGCTGCAAAGGCATCACCGTCTATGTGACCGGCTCACGTGACAAGGTGGTTCTGGAAACCAAGGCAACTGCAGAAAAGAAGGAAGCTCCGGCTCCTGCTGTGGCGACAGTTGCTTCTGCTACCCAAGCTGCTCCTACCATGCCCCCTGCGGGGATGATATGGCATGGCACCAAGAAGCCCCGCCCCAAGGCATTGACCGGACGCACATACAACATCGACACCCCTGTCGGTAAGGCGTTCATCACCATCAATGAGAACGGTGGGACACAGCCCTTCGAAGCTTTCATCAATACCGCCAAGGCAGGCTCTGAAACGGCTGCCGTCTCTGAGGCGATCGGACGTTTGATCTCCTACATCCTGCGCATGGCGTCGCCTGTTGCCCCTGTGGATAGACTGCGTGAAGTTGTTGTTCAGCTCGTCGGCATCGGCGGCGGACGCTCGCTTGGTTTTGGTCCGAACCGTGTGAAATCTTTGCCGGATGGCATTGGTCAGGTCTTCGATAATTACCTGCGCGAACGCGATGGTGTGGTGATCGAAGAGGTCAAGAGTGGTAACGGCAATGGCAATGGCGGGCATCACGAAGCGGAACATGTTGGCGCGAAGATGAAGATCGGTGACCTGTGCCCCGAATGTGGTGAAGCCGCCGTGGTGAACGAAGAAGGCTGCCGCAAGTGCTATGCTTGTGGGTATAGTGAGTGTTAGTAAATTGGTAAATTTGTAGGGGCGGAGTTTCCCCGCCCCTATGAGGTGTTTATATTGGATAAAAAAATCGTTATATTGGGTGCTGGGGGTCGGTGTATTTACCATCCTTTGGCAGGTATTCACATTCTATTTCCGGTTCGGGCAGTTCAATCCCTACGCCTTGTGGCAGGACTATTTGATCTTCTTCCTCGCCGGTGCGTTGGGTGGACTGGTCCTTGCATTCTTCCTCAACCGCGCAAAAGCGGACAACGCCTGGTGGGCGGTGCTGGTCGCCTTTATCCTTGCAACCCCCATAGCGATGTCGCTCATGCTGGCAGGCGGTATATATGGGCTGGTGGGCATCCTGCTCGCCCCGCTCCTGCCGTGGACGTTGATTACTTGGATTGGTTCTTTGGTAGGGAAGTGGATTACGAAGGGCAGTACGGGAAAGAAGAAAAAGTAGTAGTAGAAGATGGGTATGAATGACGTTTGAAGATAGAACACTTATTATTCTTATTCCTGCACCATAAGTGATTATGCTTGCAGTCTCTTTTTTGATGAGGCTTTATCACCCTATGTTGGGGATTGATAGCTCTCCAAACTGGTCAGTAAAAAACAGTTAATCAAGTGACAGTCATTTCATTGGTGACTGTCACTTTTTTCAAACATTTGAATATTACAATTACACCCTATGACCAATACATTCAACCCACCTTTCTACATCCGCAACGCCTTTGCTCAAACCTTCCTAGCCAGCAGCAAACTTGGCACCAAACGCAACAACCCCGTGCTTACCCACGCCCACGAAGTCATCCTCAACCCCGTGGGCGATGTCCGCTTGCAGGGCTTCTACTCACCGCAACCGAATGGACAAGCCAAAGGCGTGGTCATGCTTCTGCACGGCTGGGAGGGTAGTGTCAACTCCGCGTATATTTTGCGCACCGGCAAATTCCTCTACGAAAGCGGCTTCTCCATCTTCCGCCTCAACTACCGCGACCACGGCGAAACCCATCACCTCAACCCCGGTCTGTTCTACGCCATCTTATTAGATGAAGTTTTCAGCGCAGTGCAGCAAGTAGCAGGATACGAAAGCGGACTCCCCTTTACCTTGATCGGTTTTTCGATGGGCGGGAACTTCGCCCTCCGCATCGCACGCAAGTGTGCCGGGCAGCCCATCCCGAACCTGAGCCACGTCTTCAGCATCAGCCCCGTGCTCGACCCTGAAAAATCCACCTACGCCATAGATGCCTACCCCTTCCTGCAAAAATACTTCCGCAAGAAATGGTCCGACTCCATGCGCAAGAAACAAGCCCTCTACCCAGACCTCTACGACTTTAACGACGTCTTTCCGATCGAAACCATCACCGAAATGACCGCCGTCATGCTCCGACGCTACACCGAATATAAAGACCCATCAGATTATTTCCGCCAGTACTCTGTCTTGGGCGATGCGCTTGCCTCGCTGACCGTCCCTTTGACGATCATCACTGCTCAAGATGACCCGATCATTCCGGTCGAAGATTTTTATGAACTAAAACTACAGCACTCCACCGAACTCCTTATCCAACCCTACGGCGGGCATAACGGCTTTCTCGAAAGCGTATCTGGCAAGGTATGGTACGAGAAAAAGATCAAAGATAAACTGATTAAATAATATTTCTCAACCAAAGGGGGCATACCATAATCCATAGTTAATTATTTACAGCAGCCGTATAATTAAAAAAACCAACCCAAATAGAGAGGATAATGCGATGAAACCGAAATTAATGGTAAGTTACTCACGTCAGCAGATCCCATTTGTAGATGAACTATATAAAAGTCTGGTAAAAGCCGGGTACGACGTCTGGCTGGATTATCAACGACTCGTCCCCTCTGAAGCGTGGTTCGACCAGATCACTGCCGGGGTGAAGAATGCAGATATTGTCTTGCTGGTCGTCTCTAAAGACTCAATGGCTTCCAAGAACGTCAAAGACGAATGGGAATTGGCGCTCAAAGACGGCAAGCGTGTGATCCTGGTCCTCTTTGAAGCAACCCCGATTGAAAATGAACAATTGAAAAAATGCGAATATGTGGATTTCCGCACGAACTATAAGGCGGGTTTGAAGCAACTCGATGCCTTGTTGAATAGTGAACCTCAACCTGAAGAGAAGAGAACACTCGTCCCAGAAAGCGGATTCAAAGCATCCTTCACTTTTTGGGTGGTACTCGTTACCAGCCTCTTGCTTGCAGTTGGTTCCATCTCTGTCGCCTGGACCGTCTTCCTCCCGTTTATATTGATGCCTCTACCCATGCGCATTTTCCAGCGCAATTACAATTTTTCTCAGGTAGCGCCAACCTTATTCATGATGCCGATCTTTTTCGTATTTTCAGCTTCCATTTTGCGTAGTGAAGGCAATATTTTTTATCTCTTACCTCAATTTGTGTTCACCTTTGGTGCCATAGCCGCCATCCTATCTTGGGTCTTGTTAGTTTTATTGCTAACACCCGCCATCCGCTTGCGTGCGCGTCCAGAGGCGGTCCCTGCCCGGGCGGTCAACCGTACAAAGATCGTAGAAGAGGTAAAACATAAATCTGTAAAGTTCTTCATCGACCATGCCCCTGAAGATGGAAAGTATGCGAAAGTTCTGCGACGTGTTTTGGAAAAACATGAACATGAATTTGTTGAAGGTGATAAGAATCCGGAAGCGGTTTTCGTTCTGCTTTCAACATATAAAAATAAAACGATCTATAAAGCAGGGAATGGTTTGTCATTGTTCCCGATCGTTTTGCAAAAACCGGGTAATGTAGATGGAGAACTGGGGAAGATCCAATGGCTGGATTTCCGGCGCGGCTTGAAAAATCTTGAGAAGATCGCCAAACTACTTCCAGAACCGGCAAAATTGGTTCGGGCATTGGCGGTTCCACCTACGGGCAGGCAGGATGTTTTTCCACTACCGGTCAACGCTCTGCAATTTTTCTATCTCGTCACGGGCGTATTGGGCGGCGGCGGTTTATTGACAACGATAGCCTCGTTGATTTGGTTGCAGCTCTTGGATTTGGAGGTGAATGTTTTCAATCAGATACTGGTCGTTCTCATCAATGGCTTGTTGCTGTTTGCGACAGTGTTCTATTCCGTGAAAGCCTTAAGGACACGGATGGGCGGCTTGGCAGCGGTCTATCCACTTTTGGTCCTCACTGTTTTTCAGGCAGCCTTGCATGCCGCAAATTTTGCGATCTTGGGGCTGGGTTTTAATAGTGATTCCAATTCCTCCCTTATGGATCTTATGGTGTCTGCTTCAAACCCAAATGGACTAGCATTTGTTAGTTTTTTCTTTCTTCTGGTGTCCATTCTGCCATTTATTGTCTTCAGTTGGTCAGATTTTTACCGGTGGTTGCCAATGAGCAGACCAGTTCATGTGAGTAAATTGGAAAAAATGCTTCTCTTATACACCCCAGATGTCAAGCTGAAATTATTCTTTCATATTCTCTTTCATGCATCTATTTTTATTCTTTTATTGGTTGAGAGCATCATCGCTTCCAGCAATGTGACTGCGGAAGATTGGTCTTTTGCCATTCCCTGTTTTATGGTCCCTGCATTGTTTATTGCTTTATTCTCCCGTTGGATGGCAACTCGTACACCGAAGAAATCTACTTGACCCTGTAGTAGGATTTGGCTCTTCAAAATACCTGTTTCTTAAATAAAAAGAGCTCACTCTCGAAACCTTCCTTTCGGGGTGAGCCCTTTTTATTTTTGGGTTGCAGTTAGATTTTTCTGCGAGCTGGTAGGTATTGCTGCAGGTCGAACCCCATGAAGATCAGCAGGAACATCTCCGCCACCTTGGCAGAATACCCGATCCAGGAAGTTGTTTCAAAATTGAACGCCTTATCGCCGAGGAAGATCCACAGGACAATGGTCAATAAAGTATAGCTAACGATCGACCAGAAGGTAACATGTCGCCACTTCTTGAAAGAGGGCAGCGGCAGAAAGTATGCCGCCAGTAATGCGAGAGACCCAAATCCATTCAAGACGATTGAGTCAAGCCATCCGAAGTAGGGGTAACACATAATGTGAAAGGTTGCGGTGGCAAGGCTGCAAGCAATAACCCCATAATGCCAATAATAAAGTTTCATGAATAAGCTCCCGGTTTTGTTTTTGTGTAGACGTATGATGTAGATGATTTATTACAGGGTTCATCTATTTTTATGATGAGATGTCCACATTCCATGATGCGTCGCCAACTTTTTGGGACATTTGTGAACAATTAGGAAATAAGTCCTAATTGTTCACAGTTTAGGTTATTTTCACAGCCATCTAAGGAGTCTATCAAGTACAACCGGTAAGCTTGTTGTGAAATATGGTTCACTGCCAATGGGTTGGGCAGTGCATCCATTTTTATCTTTTAGCATGATGTTCTATGTGAGCATCAGGAAAAGGAGAAACAAATGAATACGAATAACATTCAACCCCAAAACCAGTCTCAGGGGCTGGCCTTGTTTGCTCTTGGCAGCCTTGTTGGACTTATGGTGGGCGGTATTACGGTTTTATTGACCGCACCCCAGACTGGGGCAAAGACCCGCGCCGAACTTCAGCAAGGTGTTGAGCAATTCCGCGATCGTACTGCGGAAACCGTGAAAGAAAGAGTTGAACTGGTTAAGAACAAAGCCAGCCAGCTCCAACATCAAGGGAAAGGTCTGATCATCAAGCAATTGGACCGTGTGACCCAGATGGCACAATCTGGCAAAAAAGTGATCGAAGAATCTGCCGATCACGTGGTTGTCTAATATTGGAGTCGTCATGAAAAAAACACTCCGCTCTCATCAGAGGGCGGAGTGTTTTTTGTCGGGCGAATGTCACTTGCCATGTACGTATTTGAAACGGGGGAGTTGTCCACCGATCTTGGATATCCTGTTTTTTGCGAATGTGGTGTCTGACGATATGGATGCTTATTTGCAAACCCGCACACCAGATGTATCACCGATCTTATACACAGGATCTGGCTTGCCGTTCTTTAACCAGCATTGACGTAGGTAATTATCATAAGTGAAAGCCATGCAGGCAGGGTCGTCATTGCATTTTTGCTGGCAGGTTAGGGCGGTAAAAAGCACATTGTCGATCGGGTCGCTGTAAATATCGGTCCAGTAATCCATGCCTGGACGGTCGGTATTTTCTTCCGAAGTAATATAGGTACTGGTGCAACTCACTTTCTGAATGTCTGGTGTGATGATCGTAATTCCCCCCACGCTGGCAGGTTCTTGACCCGGGTCGGTTACTTCGATGTTGTCGATCTCTGCCTTGGAGTTATCCAATGTTTCAAAGGCGATCGTCCCAGATTCTGGGTAGGATTCTTCATCGATGTGTTGTAAAACCAGTTCACCATCTATATAGACTGCAATATGGTTATCCCAGCCAGCGATCTCGACCTGGTGCCATTCACCTGTGGGGAAGTGGTAATTTACTGTTTCCAGCGAGCTCCATTCGCCGTTGTATTTACTCTTTTGAAGGTAGATATATTTTTCTGATACGCCTACATAGTAGCGAATGATCCCGTTGGTTATGGGTTGCAACCGATAATTCAAATGGATCGTCCCGTACCAAAGACGCAGGTCAAGTTTCACACGCGAGTCGTTCCATGCATGCTCGTTCAATGTAGCCCATACATGACCAGATCCTGCCAGCAGGGAATTGCCTCCTTCTCTTTCAATGGACCATGCTGGAGAAAGGTCCCAGAATTGAGCGTTCCTGTCGTCAAAATCTTCGCAATACCATACGCCGAATCCACAAGGGGTGGAAGTTAACGATGGTGTGATCGTAATGGTTGGAGGGAGGGTTGGTGGTTTACTGGTGGGTGGAATTTGGGTAGGCGGCTTTTGGGTTGGGGGCTTTTTTGTCGGTGGTGGTTCGACCTTCGGTGTATTCACAACTGGATTTGGATCTTCTGGTTCTTTGGGCGGGTTGACGATATCTGGTCCAAAGATGATGGCGATGGTAACCACGGTCACCGCTGTAAGCGTAAGGATAATCTTCAGTGCGGAAGAACCTCCACCTTTGGGAGCAGGCTTGGGTCCGGAACGAGGCGTGTCGCGCGGCGGGGCAGGCGGCGCGATGATCAAGTTCAAGTTTTGCTGGGTGACAGCAGCCCCAGCTTTGTCCCCCAGCACATTTCGCAGGTTCAAGGCTTGCGTTAATGCTTGGCGTGCGGGTTCGAGGTTGCCGAGGCACAGATCGCGTGTGCCAAGTTGATGCAATGCCCAACTTTCCAGTGAACGGTTACCAAGCGCTTGGGCTGCTTTTAGGATCCAATTAAGAACTCGCAGCCATGCTTCCCAGCGTTTGATCATGCACAATGCCCGCTCAATTCCCCTGCCAAGTGCAATGACATCGTCCCAGCGATGTTCGCGATTTGCTTTTTCAACCAGGTTGAGTGATATGTTGAGCACATCGGTAATGTCGGGCAGCGGTGGGTTCTGTTTGATCCAACCCACAAAATAATTTAATAAGTACCCTTCCCAACTTCCAATGTCTGCGATCTTCCTGAAGGTAATATCGAGCGAGCCGGTCAGGCTGTATGTAGGGCTGTGAGCCTGGATCAACCTTAGTTCGAATAGTTTTTTGAGCGTATCTTCAAGGTCTTTTTCATTGATCATTGCTGCCAGGTGTTTGGCAGGAATAGGCTGCCCTTGTGAAGCTGCCAACAGAAACAACACTTGTTGCTGGGTAGGATTCAATTGACTTAACGTTTCTTCGATAAATCGTTCCCTGGACTTTTGTAGCCGATGAAGTATTTCAGTAAATGGAATTCCGTGTTGGTAAAGCCCCGCAGCTTGCATGACCATGAGCGGGTGGCCGTTTAATTCACGGCAGATCTCTTCGGCTGTGGGTTTTACCTGCTCATTCAAGGCAAAGCCAAGGTCATGTTCCAATAATGCAAGGGCATCTTTTATGGGCAGCCCGCCAAGTTCGATACAAGTTCCTTCGCCCCACAAACATCGGGAGGAGGAACCAAAAATGAAACTGCTTTGAGGAATGCTGTTGATGATTTGGGTCACATCCGCATAGCTCAAAGCAAGATCATCCAAAAGGATCAAGGCGCGCAATCCTTGCAGGGCTCGGCTGATCTGGGCTTCGGTCGGTTTTACGGGAGTATCGCTTTCGAAAAAGGATTCGAAGATGTATTCTCTGAGATCATCCACGCTGTAGCCGTTCGCCGAGAGATAAATGATCCCATCTGGAAAATTATCGCCGGGAGAGTTATATGCGAGATACCGCATAAATGCCGTTTTGCCGATCCCATCTTCACCACTAACAGATAGAGACTCGGAGGTCTGCAATGTTTTGATGGCTGTCTTTTGTTCGGTTTCACGGTCTAGCAAACCTGAAAAAGGACGTGGACGCAGGTAAACGGGTTTTGCGCGTGGGCAGATGGTCGGTTGTTTTTCAGGTGGAATGAGATTGACAACACCGCCATAGACCCCTCCGATCACCAGGTTGTGGTCTCCTACAATGATCTGACCACTAACATTGCCTCCTACTGAGATGTTGACGTTTTTGGGAGAACTTTTTGCTTTCATGATTTGGTCTCCGGCTTCTTATCAACGTGCATCAGAGTAAAAAGATATTGGTTCTGCTCTGTCCGGGCAGGTGCGTTGATTTAAGCAACGATTGGTACCTGGATTTCCATACGGTCTTTAAGATTGTGGAGTGTGGTGTGGGCTTCATGCTCGTTCTGTTTGAGGATGATCGCTTCTGCGAGCTTTCCGATCAGCGGAATGGGAACCTTGTATTCCACTTCGAGGTGCAAGTGCGTTCCTTCGGCAACTTCTTCATATTCCCAACAGAATGTACTCTCAATGCCTTTGGTGCTGTGGGTGACGCTGCGTTTGTTGGGAATGAACTCCGTTATAACGGATGCGCCATCAAATTTCATGCCGGCCATTTTATAGGTCCAGCCAAAATTCATACCACCAAGTGGATTCTCGGTCACATCGCGAATCTCCACCATGGCGGGCCAGATCTCCTGCAAGTTATTGGGGTCTGCCATGAATTTGAAAACCTTCTCCACCGGTGCGTGGATAATGATGGATTTATCGATCTTTGCCATGATATTTTCACCTCCTTTCTTTCTCAAGAGTGAAAACGGCAATTTTCTAAAAGTCGATCTCCCGCCCGGACAATTTCATTGTATTCCTTGCATGGGCGAAATTCAATATGCACTGCCCCGAAATCGTTCGATCAATTCGCTCATCTTGTCGTAGTGCGAACCCTTCCAATAGACCTGCCCGCAATTTGGGCATTGGTGAAACTCGTCGAAGTATTGTCGGGTGAGCGGCTCCAGCAGATGCAGCACCTGTCCCTTTTCCACTGGCTGCAAGGGGTGATTGCATTTCAGGCAACGATGAAACGGTCGAATGCGTCGGGCAAGCTCGAAGCGCACGATACATTCTTTAAGCTGTTCCATCGAATCGAGGGAGCGCAGGCAGTAGCCATATTCCACTTTTTTGCGCATCAACAGTCGGCGGTCACGGGTCAGTAAAATGCGTCCCTCCGCGGCGACGATGTCGGCCATATCCGGGTCGTCGAAGTCGTTCTCATAGAGGCAGTCGAAGCCGAGGGCACGTAAATGCGCGGTGAGGCGTCCCAGGTGACAGTCAAGCAGGAAGCGGGGCTCGGGGTCGAATCCGTTCGGGATGGGGAAGAGGTCGAGCGAGTCGCCATCCTGGGTGATGAACACCAGCGCCTCTTTCTGACCGTTGACCTGCACCTCGCCAATTTCGGGGTGCGGCACTCCAAGCGACTCAGCCAAATGTTTCACCGATTGTTCACCCTTGAACTCGACAGGGATCGTCTTCTCCCGTTGATCACGCTCTAAAAAATCGTTCAACCTGCCATGAAAGGTAAAGAGTGCTTTGCTCATGCCGTGATTATAGAATAAAAAAGGTGGCAGTCATTTGACTGCCACCTGAAAGACGAACGATATGGATTACTTGGCGATGCTGATGCTCGTGCCGTTGCTATCACCATCGGGGTCGCTGTTTCCAGCGGCGTTATAGGTGTAGCCTGTGGCGGTCACATTGGTCACCGAGTATGAAATGGAAGCGACCGTGTTCTTTGCGCTGGCAGTCACACTACACTGACCATTGGTGCCGGTGGTGCAGGAGACGTTGGTGGAGCCATTGACTGTGCCATTCACCACAGCGCCAGAAACTGCAGCCCCGTTCGCATCTTTGATCGTGATGGTAAAGGTGGCTTTCCAACTTGCTTTGGCTAAGGTCTTGCTGGCGTCGAGGTCTGCAACAGACATGTTGGTGGTTCCACCACCGCCGCCACTGCTTAACAGCAAGTCCATGGCTGCCTTGGCTTGGACGAGACCATTGCCATAGGAGTCGTCACGACCGGCAGTGCCAAGGTCAACAGCTGTCGCATATAAGGCATCGCGGACCTGTGCGTTTGTGGCAGTGGGTTTGGCGCTCCATACCAGAGCTGCAACTGCTGAAACGTGCGGGGTTGCCATGGAGGTGCCATCGTAATATTCATATCCGCTGGCAGGTTTGGTGATGCTGCTACTGACAGTCACATTTGTGTTGAGGCTGCTGGCGAGAAGGGCTTGACCATCTTCCATGCTCAAGCTGATGCCGATGATGGATGAAGAGTTACCGTCGCCCAAAGTACCGCTGAAACCGCCGGAAACATTGTTGTAAATGATCGCCGCCGCACCGCCGCCATTTTGAACGTTGATGACTTTATCGTAGAAAGCGATGGTTCCGCGCTGGCACAGAACGACCTTGCCGCTCCATGAACCGACGCTGTCACACAAGCCGCCATCTACAAGCGCACCGCTGGCAGAGCCGCGGGCAGAGAATTCAATATGTCCGCCAGAGAAGCTGGAGTTGGATGTAGAGACCGTGCTGAGGTCAATGTAAGGCACAGTGCTCAACACGCCCACGCCGGGAGCAGCGATATCCACTTCACGGTTCTTCTGTGAGAAATCGGCGACCAAACCGTTGACATCAATGGCTGCCACTGAAACGACAGAGGCATACGAAGCCGGGTAGGAGAGACGGGTGTTGCCGTCGTTACCTGCGGCTGCGATCGAAAGAATGCCCTGATTGAACAAGTTGGCGAAGGTATTCTTTTCGGTATTGCTGGAGAGGGTTCCACCGAGGCTCATGCTGATGATGTTCGCACCAGCGGCTGCACAACGATTGGCGGCATCTACCAAGCTGGAGGAGTATGCCCAAGCGCCATCGTCACCGAAGACGCGCACAACGTAGATCTGCACTGTGCCAGGGGTCACGCCAACAACACCAAGGGCGTTGTTCATCGCAGCGATGGTTCCAGCCACATGTGAGCCGTGACCGTCGCCGTCCACGTTCCAGGGCAGGTTGCCGTTATAGCCGCTGACGTTGATTCCACTCAGGTCTTCATGACCGGTGTAGAAACCAGAGTCGATGATACAGACCTTGCGACCTGCACCTGTGGGTGCGCCGCTATCCACATTTCCATCGCGGTTCGCATCCCAAATATCACGAGCCTGCACCATGTCCACACCGTACGGAACGGTCTGCCCGCCAACGGAGGCGGGAGCGCTCGATTGGCTTTTCATAATGCCAATGGGGAAGCGCAGAACATCTTCTTCGATCATCACCACATTGGGGTTGTTCTGTAACCCATTGAGCGCCTGTGAGGGAATGCTTACAACAAAAGTATTTAGATCATCAAATTGATAATGGAATTCTGCGCCGGCAGCATTCAAGCTGTTTTGCACATTTCCTTTTGCCCCCGGGGCGAACTGTACATACACGCGGACTTTGTCAGCGCCTTGTGCAGCGCTTGCCGGTGCTGCTGCAAACGTAGCGAGCACCATAATGGCAATGACGAATAATGAAACGACCGACCATCTCTTCATTCAGAACTCTCCTCTTGAGTTGTTTTTTTAGATGAATACCATAATACTCATGGCATTCATCATAAAGACCGAGTTTGCATTTCTGAAAGGTTCCTAATTGATAAATCCTAAGCATGAAAATGTCAATCCAATTCGGAAATGTATACAAAGGGTTTGTACAAATCTTGTGAAAAAATTCTCGCAACTCATTGGTTCGCTCCATCCCCCAGATAGGCGATTTGGCAAAACACCACGCTGGTTATAATTACAAAAAAAATTCAGGAGAGAACAATGTTCTTTGGCAAGCAAGAAGA
Source organism: Chloroflexota bacterium (assembly GCA_041157505.1). Taxonomy (GTDB): domain Bacteria; phylum Chloroflexota; class Anaerolineae; order Anaerolineales; family Villigracilaceae; genus Villigracilis. The sequence continues at coordinate 21,318 of JBEBCV010000087.1, forward strand.
ACCCGAAACCACCAAACCCCCGATCCGTGTGACCATTATTACCGATGAATACATCATCGACGCCTGGGATGATCCGGATCTATCCATTCTCTTTGCAGCATATGATTCAGAGATCCAAGAGCCAACCGGCGGCGCACTTGTTTTGAGAGATGCATATGTCAAGCCATTAGGGAAGGTCAACACCCCGGCGCGTACATTTTCCAAATGGTATCTACCTTCCTTTGTAAAAGTGATCGCCATTCTTTCAGATGATCCCAATGCTGAAGATATTCTGGTGGATGGTTGGTTGGATTATGTGAATCCCTTCAAAGCGCAGATATATGCCGGCGCATTTACCATTGAAGGCAAGATCTTTTCAGAAGATGAATACCCGCCTGCGTTCGAAATTCGCACCTTTGTCCCGATCGAAGAAGCCGAGATCATCTATCAATTGGATAAGTCCATCAGCCCCATCCGTGCCCGCTGGGGATTGGTCAACTCGGTATTGATGCATGGTTTTAGTATTGAATAAGAACATACTTGTAATAACACTTTAGGAGTATTACGTGTATAGGATTTTATTATTTATTTCGACCCTGACCGTTGCAGCTTTGGCTTGTCAGACCATGACAAACACCCCGGCTCCAGCAAACCCGGTCACTGGTTCGGAAACCCAAGAAATTTCCGCCCCGCAAGTGACCGCTCTTCTGGCAGGGACATCCACTCCCACCGCATTGCCCGAAGGCGTCATCTTTGTAGATACAACGGAGCAGGAGGTGTATCCATTTGTAGAGAATGGTAAGTGTTCTTTAGGAGAAGCCATTGTGGCTGCCAATACGGGCGAAGCAAAAGATACATGCGCTGCCGGTGTGCCTGGAAAATCGGTCATCAGCCTGATTCCTGGAGAATATCATTTGGCGCAGCGAGATCAATCACCCCCGCAGTTCGAGTGGGCAGTGAGCATCGTTAAGATCGGAAGTGCTTTTCCACCGATTGTCTACCCTGTTACCATTCAAGGGAATGGCGCTTCATTGATCCGTGATGAGGGTGCTGAGCCGTTTCGGTTTTTTGAAGTCATGGTGAATGCCAGTCTATCTCTCGAGAATATGACCATGCAGAACGGTGACGTGCAAGATGATTGGGGTGGAGCTGTGTACGTCTCGAACGGTTCGCTGGCTTTGAATCGTGTCCGCTTTTTGAACAATCGCGCCGATAGCGGTGGGGCGGTGTACATCACCTTTGGTGGGCTGACAGTACAAGATAGTGAATTCCTCGAAAACTATGCCGCTTTTCAGGGGGGTGGCATCCACGCTGATTCAGCGAAAACTACAATTCGGAATACTCAATTTGTGAGCAATACCACGGATGCGCGCGGTGGTGCGCTTTCAGCAGAAACTGTGACACTGGTGATCGAAGACAGCATATTCATGAAGAATTTAACCACCGGCAACCGGGGTGGCGCGCTGCACCTGGAGCATGTCAACGTCAATGTTTTGCGCAGCCAGTTCTACCAAAATCAATCCGAATGGATCGGTGGGGCGATCTACATCAATAATCCCGTTACGAACGGCACCAGCGATGATGAAGGTGATCCGCTCGAACAGTTGGACGATACCCCCATGTACATCCAAATGGCGACCCTGATTCCCGGATATCAAGCTACACTTGAAGCGCATCCCAGTGGTGTGTTCAAGGATTTCCAAGAAGATACCCAAATTCACGAAAACTGCTTCGCCAACAATATCATTGTTGACCCGATTGAACTGAATTATTCAAGCGCGATCATTGGCGGGGCTATCAATGCTGAAAATAATTACTGGGGCAATCCCAGTGGTCCTTCTGGCAGTGGGCCCGGCACAGGTGATGGGCTTGGCAGACGTATTAACTTTGCGCCTTTTCTAACAGAACCTCTGGCACACTGTGATCCGGAATTATCGAGACAGATCGAAGAAAATCATAATCAGTGAGAGATTTTTTCTCACATACATAGGAGTAATATCTACATGGCAAAACTCATCCCCGCTGCAGAACGCCTCATCCGTGCCCGCAAGTTGATCCAACAGGCCCGTACCTTGCCCGTGCCGACGGAAGGACTTGGCAAGAGCGACTTCTCCTATATTGCCGAAGTCCGCGATCTGTTGCGGCAGGCAAAAGATATGGTTAAGTTCATCCCTCAGACGGCTGGTGTTTCGGCAGAGATGAAGGATGAAGTGAAGAAGATCTACACCGAGGTTGAGCAGGCAGAGAAGGAAATACTCTCCCTCTCCTAGCCTTTGTTATGACGTTTTTCACTGGCAACCCCAATGAGTTGGTTGTAAAATGGAATTGAAAGGAGCTGCCCATGAACGACAAAAAACTAGATTCGCTTTTGGAGCAAGTCCATGATGAGCTCCAAAAAGTAGACAAGGTCGATGCTGAAAGTTTGAAATTGCTGCAAGACCTGGAGCAGGATGTTCAATCGCTTCTGAAAAAGTCAGAGGTTGAAACTCCATCCATTCTTGGTCGCATGCAGAAAGCCGTGGA
>JBEBCV010000088.1:0-18123 GCA_041157505.1 Chloroflexota bacterium
GATTCAATGGCTCTGATCGTCTTCGCTTGCTTTTCATTTAATTCTCCGTACGTGTTTAACTGCAAAGTCTCTGAGAGACCGAGAATGCCGGTGAGCGGTGTGCGTAATTCATGGCTCATGCTGGCCAGGAACTCATCTTTAAGGCGGGCAGCTCTTTCAAGGGATTGATTGGCTGCATGAAGTTCATCGCGACTGCGGCGCAGAGCCTCTTCCACTGCGCGGCGGCCTGTGTTGTCGAACACGGTGGTACGGGTCATGAGCAGGTTCTTTTGATCATCATAGATCGCTGTGGCGCTGATCAGAACCGGGATGACACTGCCATCTTTGCGGATCATGTTGAACTCCGAGTCGCGAATCCAGCCCCTTTCAATGAATAAGGGAAAGTTTTTCTCGAAAGATTTTATGCTTTCGGTATCTAAAAATTTTGTAATGGGGTTTCCAAGGAATTCTTCGCGAGTGTAGCCCAGCCAATCCAAGTGGGTCTGGTTCACGTGGATGATATTTCCATACCTGTCAAGAGAGTGATAACCAATGGGGGCGTTGTCATACAGGTCTTGCACTTCAGCGGTGCGCTGTTGCACACGTTCTTCAAGGGATCGATTCAAATCTAAGAGGGATTTTTGGGCTTGTTTTAGATCTGTGATCTCGATGCCCATGCATTGAAGTTCTGTGGGCTGGTTCTTCTCATCTGCCAGTGCTACGAACTCCCATAGTGTGGTACGAGTACTTCCGTCACGGGCGGGTTTGTCCAGTTCCACCGGGAACACCTGTCCAGGGTTGGCAAGACATTCTTCAACAATTTCATATGTGCGGCTGTGGTGATATTCGCAGATCGCCTCAATGAGGCTTGATTCATGCAGATCCTTGTTTTTGTGAAGCCATCCGAATTCTTTGAGATACTTTTCGTTCCAATAGGTAAACTTTCCGGAGAGATCTGTTCGCAAAACAAAATGGGTTTGTGAGGATACCAGTGACCGAAGTTTTGCTTCACTGGTTTTCAGGGCGATCTCTGCCAGTTTGCGTTCCGTGTTGTCAGCGGCAATTCCGGTGGTGCGCAATAGAGCCCCAGTCTGATCAAAGATCGGGAAGGAACGGTCATGGATCCAGCGGATGCTCCCATCCGGGTGGATAATGCGATATTCCATGTCCGTTTGTTGGCCTTTTCCTTGTGCTTCCAGTGCGGCAAACAGGATGTGCCTATCTTCGGGGTGAATGGCTTCAATGTAAAGCCGATTATCCTTTAGGGTTTCTTCAATGGAGATTCCCCAGGTATTTTCGAATGCCGGGTTTAAGTAAATAAGTTTCCCTTGTTGGTTATCGAACATCCAGAACACTTCGAGGCTATTATCTGCCATTTGTGTAAAGCGTTCGTTGCTGGTATGCAAAGCTTGCTCTGCTTTTTTCCGTTCTGTAATATCAATGAACGAGGCTTGAGTACCGATCACTTGATCATTTGCACCTGCCATGGCACTCGCTTTCAGCAGGGTATGGATGATGTACCCGTCACGGGCTACAAGTTCTCGCTCTTCAGAGACTGTGGATCCGCTTAACGCTTTTGGATAGCCATTCTTAAGTTGTTCTTTGGAGTACGGGGAGTAAAAATCGGCGAGTTCTCTGCCAATGACCTCAGATTCCGTATACCCCAGAGTCGAGAGAAATTGCTGGTTGCAACCAGTGATCACTGCAATTCCATTTCGGTTTTCGGTCAACAGGTTCATTACAGGGGAGTCTTCGAACAAGCTGCGATAGCGTTGCTCAGTGAGCCGGATCGTTTCTTCGGACAGCTTTTGATCCGTGATGTCATAGAAGATCCCCTGAAGAATGATCTTTCCGGTTTCTGTATCAGGCTGCACATCCGATTCGTCGTGGATCCAGATCTCACGCCCGTCGCGAGTCATAAATCGATAATCCAGTTTGATGCGTTGACCTGTTTTAATGCATTTATTGACTTCTTCTTCCACCATTTTCTGATCGAGAGGATGAATGCTGTTCTTCCAGAGAGGGGGGGTTTCCATAAACTCGTCAACGGTGTACCCGAGGACCTTTTCCAACTGCGGGCTTAGATACTGCCAGAGACCACCCACTTCGTCTACATATACGACCACGGGTGATTGTTCCACAAGGGTTTGAAATTTATGCTCAAGGCTGCGCATGGCCAGCTCTGATTTTTTGCGAAGGGTAATATCTGTGCTAATGCCATACCAAGTGATCGAGCCATCTTCATTCTTGTTTGGCATCGAGTATCCCTCAAGCCAGATCTCCCCCTTGGTGGGGTGCAGGTACGGGTATTCATTGCGCCAGGGTTGCAAAATTTGCGCCGAAGTTCCAACTGCTTCCATCAAAATATCGATATAATCTTGCCGAACCCTTTCAGCGATCGGGTTGATATTATTCTTCACATCCTCAAGTTCGAGCCCATATACATCTCTGAACGCTCCGCTGGCGTACGGAATGCATATTGTGCCATCTGTCTTTTGCTGAAAGGTTAAGATCACGCCCGGAATGGTATCTGCCACCTTTGAAAAACGGATTTGCTCGGCTTTCAAGGTCTCCTCGGTCTGCTTTTGCTGCGTGATATCGCGCACCATGATGGATGAGGATTTCAACGACCCATCGCCGGATCGGATCGGGTTAAAGCGTGCAGAGTACCAATGGTTGACGCCAGAAACATTCAGGGAATATTCCACACTTTCAGAAGGGCCTCCAGCTAAAACGCGCACCAATGCTTTATAAAATGGACGGCTGGCTTCCTCTCCGAACAAGTCGATCATTCTCTTTCCAATGACTTCTGAACGGGGGACCATCAACATTTCTTCGTTTGCCACCCAAATATTGATATAGGTCCCGTCTTCTGTAACCTCAAAAACAATATCATCGATCGATGTGATCAAAGCTTGCATTTGCCGTTCGCGTTCACGCATTGCAAGATCTGCCTGCTTCCTGTCACTGATATCGAGATAAGAAGCCTGGAAACCAGTGATGCGTTTCTCTTCGTCATGGAAGGCAAAAACATTCATTAAGGTATGAACAATATGACCATCACGAGCGATCAATTCCCGTTCGGCTGTGGCGGGTCTCAACTGCTGATCTTGGTCTTGAAGGTATTTCCTTAATTTTTCGGCTGAGTTCTGTGTGTAAAACGATTCAAGGGGCTTTCCGATCACATCTTCTTTTTCATAACCCAAGGTGTTCAAAAACATGTGATTGCATTCTGTGATGATTGGAACGCCATTTATGTTCTTTGAAGCAACGTTCATCATGGGGGCATCTTCGAACAGTGTTTGATAGCGCTGCTCTGCTGCCTGGGAGCTCTTTTCAGCATCCCGAAGTTCAGTAATATCGATACCTACCGATTGAAATTCTAAAAGAAGACCATTTTTGTTAAAGATGGGGCTGTCTATCCATTGATATTGGCGCGTGCGTCCATCCTTAATTGTCACCGGGTGTTCATACGTCACGACCTGGGGGTTTTCAGCTAAATTTTGGTAGTACGCGGCTGTGTCGTTTCGTGTTTCCGCGGGTAAAAAATCCAACCATTGTTTTCCAAGAGCATCTCCCTGAATACCAAAGATCTCTTTATATTTTTCATTCGTAAAGGTCAGGGTGGTATCTGGCAGCCAGCGGCACAAACTGACATCCAGGGTTTTGGCCAGCACCTGGTAATTCAATTCGTTATGTTCCAGCTCGGCGATCCGTTTTTGAGCGGCGAGCAATTCTTCTGCCAACTGGGCTTTGGTTCTTTTATCGCTCATTTGTGTTCCTTCGTTCTTAGAATGGTTCTGGATACATTTTCACATAGGGTGCAAACCTGGAGAATAGGTGGATTCCCTACCTGTGTATTACACAAAATACCACCTCGCTAAGGTGGTATGTCCTGATACAGAATTGGGTAAAAACTAACAAATAAATACAGGTGAGCACGTCTGAGGAAAATGACCGCTCAATGAAATAATGCTGCCAACAAGGTTGACGGCATGAAATTTCTTATCACTACAAAATTCGCTATAAAAGTTATTTTCCTCATATTTGCAAGTGCAGTCTTGCTCTTTACACAAGTTGCCTCGCAATTCCAGGGGATTTTTGATGTGAATGCTCAAACTGCCGAATTTCATCCTGAAGCCAAACAACAACCCACCGACTTTGAAATGCTTCGTTCCGCGGCGACAGTTGCCCAGCCTGCTCAGGCAGGCGATCTCGCCGAAACGATCTCTTTCCAAATCGAAAGCCCGGTCGCTCCTTTATATCCCTTCGCCAACCCTGCGGGTTGCTCCATAACCCAGCCAGACCTCAACCCCGAACAAATGCTTGCCAACGTTCAAAATGCACTTGGCAGCGAATACAACCTCGCTGAACGCCGTCAGCTTTATGTGTGGAACGGGGAGCAGAACAGCATGCTCAACGTCACAACTGACCCGTTCATTTACGAATTCACCTTCAACGAATTCCAGCATCCGCTAACCTACCGCGGCGATAAAGTTGCCACCGTCTTCATGACCCAGGGCTTTGTCGTCTGGTTCCGTGAATATAGCGATAGTTTCCGTCTCACCGCCATCCCCATGACGCCGGGTGTGCTTCAGTCGCCGTGGGCTGCTTATGTCACTTCGTACTGGCAACAGAACGGGCAGCCCAACGATGAGAAGATCTATCCGGTCATGAAGAAACTCCCCTGCCACTGGGTGATCGACGCCGGATACGTGACCAACGAAACTGTTGCTGGAATGTTCAATCTCAACTGGCAAATCCCCGATTACCTCACCGCGGGTCGCCAATATCTGGCAAGTACCTGCAAAGAGGCGTATCAAGTTTCACAGGAAAAGGTTGGCTACTGGGATGCCACTTCCATGTGCGGTCCGCTGGCTTGGACGATCATGCGTGATGTCAATGCCTTCCCATACCGCATCGGAAGCTGGACGCAGAATGCAGCCTCCTTCACCCGAGTCAATCCGCGATGGGACGGTCAACCCTGGGGCTCGTTCGACCCGGAGACTTTCACCCTCTTCCACACCGATGAATATTTGGCTGGGTATGATTTTCAAGCCAATGGCAATCTCTACACAGGTGATGTCGTTTACACCTACGCCACCTTATATGTAACCCCCGGTTATTTCGACCATATCTTTGTCGTCGCCGGTATCGATGAGAACAACACCCGTCTGGCGATCTCCAATATGGTTCGCAACTCTCCATATGAAGATTGTTCCATCGAAGAAGTAAAACTGTACACCCCCGGCGATCGTGAAACAGGTGTTTTGAACTACGAATGGAACGGGAATGGCTTCGGCAAGACCGGCACCACCGGCTTCGATGTCTTCCGCTGGAATTGGATCACTTACCACAATAACGGACAGTCAATGGAATACACCGTTCGTTGGGGCGATACCATCGAAACCATCGCCTTTGATTGGAAGGTCGCACCGGAAAATCTCCTGACTGCTAATCAATTCTCTGCAGATGTTCAACTCACTCCTGGTCAGGTCATCTTGTTGCCCGCGCCCACTCAACCATAAATAGTCCTCCTGGGCTGTACAGGGCATTTTTCGATGAAGGTTGACAGTCACCGTAAGGTGGCTGTCAACTTTTTAACCATCAATACGAGTAAAATGATGTCATAAATCACGGTATCTATAAAGTTCTTGAAGGCAGGAAACCTCACCATGAAAGATGTCATAACAGGTCAGGATGCTGGGAATACCGTTCTGGACGAGATCTATGGGGATGTAAAAACCACGACCAGATTATTCAACCTGTTCATCTTAATGACCTTGTTGGGGGTAATTGCGGGTATTTTTATTGTTCTCACCACAAACAATGTTATTTCTGCCCTGATCCTTGCCTCTGGTGTGTTGCCCGTTATTTTTGCGTTTTATCTCGTCCGTCACAAACGTTTCGAAATTGCAGCTGCCACATTGGCAACCGTATTCATTGTAATGAATACGATCCTTTCAACAAGAGGGTTGGGAATTCACAGCATCAACAACCTTGCATTTCCGGTGCTTTTGATCCTGGGAAGTATGGTCACCAGCAAACGGACAATGTTCTTTCTAACAGGGCTGACCATTCTTAGTCTTGCATGGCTGGTCTTTGGCGAATTAAATGGCTGGTATACCCCGGGCATCCTCGTGCGAAGTGTGCCCGGGGATTTTCTTTCATCTGGTGTGATCGTTATTCTCACAGCAGTCATGGTGTATCAACTGGCTTCAACCCTGTTTCAAAGTTTCATCAGCCTCAAAAAAGAAGTGCGCGGACGCAGGAAACTCGAAGAGAGCATCCGCCAACGCGAAGCGATCCTGGAGGCGGTTACATTCGCCGCAGAGCAATTTCTGAAAACACCAGATTGGCGCGCGAACATTGTTATAGTCCTGGAGCGTTTGGGCGCCACCATTAATGCTTCACACGCATACTTGTTCGAGAAACATCTGGGACCCGCCAATGAACTTCTCGATTCCATGCAATATGAATGGACAGCCCCCGGGTATAAAAGCGAACTGGATAACCCCGATTTTCAAAATGCGCCCACATGGGAAGAGGGATTTGAGAGCTACTATAAGATCTTGAATAGCGGTAATCCATTTGCTGGGAATACATCCACATTTCTGCCTGCAGAGCGTGAATATTTTTCTTCGCTTGGGATCAAGGCGATCCTCGAAGTGCCGCTTTTTGTGAATGGACAACGTTGGGGCACGATCGGTTTCGATGATTGTGAACGGGAACGGGTATGGGACACAGCCGAGTTGGATTCGCTCAAGATCGCAGCAGAAATTCTCAGCGCAGCCATTCAGCGTGAGAAAGCTGATTCAGCCGTCCAGGAGTCTGAACGGATCTATCGTCAGGCAATTGAAGCGGCGGGAGCAGTTCCCTACTATAGGGATTATGTCAAGGATCAATACCTCTTTATGGGCAAGGGAATTGAAAAGATACTTGGGTATACGCCCGAAGAGTTTACCCCGCACTTATTGGGGCAAATCGTAAAAGATTTTTATCTTTTGGGGGAGGGGGAAGGGTTACCGATCGATGAAGCCATGCGTCGTTCACGTTCCGGGCTGATGAAAGAATGGCGGATGGATGCGCTGATGCTCACGCACAACGGTGAGGAACGGTGGATCAGCGACAGTGCCATTGAACTGTTCAATGAAGATGAACTGTCATTTGCTTCTGTGGGTATTTTGCAGGATATTACAGAGCGTAAGATGATCGAGGTCAACCTGCGAAAACATGAATCGTTGATGGAAGCGGTTACGTTCGCAGCCGAGCAATTTCTCAAAAATCCCTATTGGCGGGGAAAGATCGATCTGGTTCTGGAACGATTGGGGAAAGAATTTAACGCCTCTCATGCATATTTGTTTCAAAATTACCAGGGGCAGGGTGGCGAAGTTTTATCTTCGATCATTTATGAGTGGACTGCGCCCGGGTTGGTTTCTGATCTGAATAACCCGGAATTTCAAGATAGACCGATCCATTCGGCAGGCATTGAGCGGCTCGATGAAATTCTCGATCGTGGTGAACCATTGGTGGGGAGTGCATCTACTTTCAATGAACCTGAGAGAGAATACCTTCGATCCATTCAAATCAAGGCGTTGCTGGAAATACGCATTGTTGTCAATGGAGAGCAATGGGGCACATTGGGTGTTGATGATGTTAAAAGTGAGCGTGAGTGGAGCTCAATGGAAGTGGATGTGATCCGCGTGGCAGCAGGTGTGCTGGGTGCTGCCATCGAACGTCAGTTGATCGATGATACCTTGATCAACGAACTGGATACTCGAAAAAATCTGATCCGTGAACTCGAACGTCGCAATGCTGAATCTGAAACCTTGCGTGAGACGACCGAGATCATCACATCCACGTTGGATATCTCTGCCGCCGTTGAGCAGATCCTCCAGCAACTTAAGCGGGTCGTACAGTATGACAGTGCCTCGGTCTGGTTGTTCGAAGGTAATCTTGCATATCAGATCGGGTCAGATGGTTTACCCGGCGAGGCATCCAATATAAAAAAGCATGTGATCAGCAGAGATGAACCTGATTTTCCCCTGTGGCAGGAGGGGACGCCCTATGTTTTGTTACACGATATTCAGGAACAGTTTGAAAAATTCCGAAAGCCGCCCCTCAACTACATTCACAGTTGGCTTGCCATACCTTTAAAAGTGCGCGGCATCTTTACGGGCTTTATTTCATTGGATGGAAAACAGGTCGGACAATTCACAGACCATGATGCAGGGCTGGCTTTGAACTACGCCAATCAGGTGGCGATCGCGCTTGACAATGCCCGTCTCTTTTCGGACCTTCAAACGGAACTCAGTGAACGAAAGAAGCTTATCAACGAGTTGGAAGATAAGAACAGTGAATTGGAACGTTTTACCTACACTGTGTCTCATGACCTTAAATCCCCGTTGGTTACGATCGACGGCTTCCTTGGGTATCTTCAGCAAGATTTGGCATCAGGAAATATGGAGCGTTTCCATACCGATATGGCGCGCATTAAAGGCGCTGTCTCCCGTATGCAAAGACTGCTCATGGAACTACTTGAACTCTCACGCATTGGCAGGCTGGTAAACACTCCCGTTCATGTATCATTCGAAGAATTGGCTCACGAAGCCATTGAAGCTGTACATGGCAGGCTGGATGCTGGCAGGGTGAAAACCATCGTTCAACCGAACCTGCCAACCGTCTTTGGTGATAGACCGCGCCTAGTTGAAGTCTTACAGAACCTGATCGATAATGCCGCCAAGTATATTGGCTCACAAAATGAACCGGTCATTGAGATCGGCTCACAAGGAGTAGATGCGGAACACCACGCTCCCGTCTTCTTTGTCAGAGATAACGGTATGGGTATAGCGGTGGAACATTATGACCGGATCTTTGAACTATTCAACAAGCTCAATGCCTCTACCGAAGGGACCGGGGTCGGTCTTGCCCTCGTCAAGCGGATCGTTGAAGTCCATGGCGGCAGGATATGGGTGGAGAGCGAAATCGGAAAAGGCTCCACTTTCTATTTCACTTTGCCGGGTAAAGAAGGATAAAAAAGAAATAAAAAAAACTCACTCCGATCGGAGTGAGTTTTTAGTTTTCAAAGAAACTTTATACAACGCTTTCCGCTACAGTTTTGCCATAGCCCAACAAGGCGTTGACCATTTCCTGTGTGCGACCTTCCGCGTACACGCGCAAGACAGGTTCTGTGCCAGAGGGGCGAACCAAAAGCCAGGAGTCATCAGACATGATGTACTTCACACCGTCGCGCTGACTGATCTCAGCTACTTTTTCGCCACCGATCTCGGCAGGAGCCTTCTTGGTGAGGAATTCGGTCATTTCTGCTTTGGCAACCGGGCGGCTCAAGCGCAAGTCGACCCGTTCGTAAAAAGCGGGTCCCACATCTGCGAGCAGGTCATTCACCATTTCGCCGAGCGATTTTCCATACGAAGCCAGCATTTCCACAATGAGCAAGCCCATAATGGGACCATCCCCTTCGGGGATATGTCCCTTGAAAGAAATGCCACCCGACTCTTCACCGCCGATGAGAACGTCTTCATTCATCATGATGTCTGCAATGTGGTTGAAGCCGACAGGGGTTTCATAGATCTTTACGCCATAGCGTTTGGCAAGGCGGTCTAACATGCGGGTGGTCGAAACAGTACGGACCACAGCACCGGTCATGCCGCGTTTTTCGACAAGATATTTCAACGAGAGCGCCATGATCTTGTGCGGGTCAACAAAGTTGCCGCGTTCATCCATTGCACCGATGCGGTCTGCATCGCCATCGGTGACCACGCCGAAATTGCCCATGCCAGAACTGACCGCGCTCGATAACGCGCCAAGGTTCTTTGCGATCGGTTCGGGGTGGATACCACCGAAGCCGGGGTTCATCTCACCGCGAATTTCATGAATTTCACAGCCCGTCCCTTGCAAGAAGGCTTTGATCACACCACGCCCTGAGCCATACATGGCATCCACCACGAAACGCTGGGGATTATCGGCAATGATGTCGGTGTTGATGAGTGTGCGGAGATGTTCAAAGTAAGCCGGGAGCGGATTGAAGCGTTGGATCAAACCAGCCTCGCGTGCTTTTTTGAAATCCATCAAGTTGGGTCCGCGTGCCTGCTGTTCGTTGTCGTTGATATACACTTCCACACGGCGGCATTGTTCAGGCAGGGCAGAACCGCCAAAAGCGCCTTTTAATTTCACACCGTTGTAACGCGGTGCGTTGTGAGAAGCAGTGATCATTACACCTGCAATGGCGTTGTTGTTCTTTACTGCATATGAAATGGCGGGTGTGGGGGAATCAGATTGTGCCAGCAAGACAGAAAAACCATTGGCGGCAAGCACACGCCCAACTTCACCGGCAAAACGGTCGGAAAGGAAGCGGGTGTCGTAACCGATCACGATCTTTTTGGAGTCGACGGTTACAGACTTATCCCAATGTTCTGAAGCGACGGCATCTGCGATCGCTTGCGAAACCATACGAAGGTTACTGAATGTAAACGTATCTGAAATGACGGCTCGCCAGCCATCGGTACCGAAATGAATTGTCATTAAATCTCCTTGAGCGATAAATTGACGTGAAAAGGCGACAGCCGCTTTTATAAGAGACTGTCGCCTGGGGAAGTTTATTTATGGGGTAGGTGTGCCTTGTGGAGTGGGCGATGCCTGGAAGTTCGGCGCGGGAGTTGCATATGAAATGACCGAATCCAATAGCCAGCCTTCAATTCGCTGTCCGTTCACTTGGGCGAACACCTTTACCCAAGTCGTATTATTCACTACTTGGAATTCAGAGAACGTTTCCACGATGGTGCCATTGAGCAATGTCATCACATAATTGCCGCCGGGCGCATCGCGCAGGTTGGCTCCACCACCTTCATTGGCTTGCACTTTTCCATAGGTTGGCGTTGGTTGAATGGTAAGTGTGATGGTTGGCGTATAGGAGGGCGGCAGGGTGATCTCCAACGTCAAAGGGACGGGGCTTGGAGTGACACTGCCTAAAGAGGAAACGGTTGGGGTGCGAGTGGCAGATTTAATGACCGGCGTTGCACTCTGCTCGGGGACCGCTGGCAGGCTTGGTGTTAATGAAGGAGCCGCCGCAACTACATTGGTCGGTGTGGATTGAGGAGCCGCATCATTTCTCGACGGGGAACCTGATCCTGCTACGAAGATGAGGATTCCTGCGAAGATGGCGAGCGAGATCGAACTCAATGCAACTCCGCCAGCCGATGGGCGCAGACGCAAGACGAAGAGCGTGAACAAACCCAACACACTGGTCATGGCGAAATGAACGAGGAAGACGAGCAAGCCTTGCAGCCAAATATCAGGGAGACCTGAACCAATGCCAAACCCGGTTGCGCCGATCGGAAGATAGAACGCATAGGCGATCAACACACTAGGCAGGAAGGGTCTTTCTTCAGAACGTGCGAATGAAATGACCAATGTGATCGCGCCGAGTGCGAAGACGACCAGTTCGGGGATCCACAATCGTGAATGGATAAAAACATTGTTGAGTGTAATGGGCATGAAAAGGCGCGCTGCAAAACCCGTCAACAATCCTCCGACCATAACGAAGAGGATGCTGATGAATAACGCCATGAGCGTTTCGAACATGAAGCGCATTGAGCCTGTAAGAATGGCAAGCAGGAAACCCACCCAGGGGGTCATTAACGGCGCAACCAGAATGCCCAACAGCATAACCGCTTGAGAATCAAGCAGATACCCCAGACCGAGGATCGCTCCACATACTAATGAGAAGACAAACAACTCAACAGATGGATACGCCCGTCGGGCAAGCGACGCGATCAATTCTGCCTGCCCCTCAGCATCGGTGGGGATGTGAGAGCGGCGGGTGGCGCGTCTGCGGCGGACGGGTGGCAGGGGAGCGGGAGTTTCATTCTGCGGCGGCATGCCGGGCAGGATGGGGTCGTCGGACATGGACATAATACAATTATACAGGTTCTGAAGGAATAGCGGGTAGGAAAGACAGGTGATGGAGGATTACAATACCTTCAGCGTATATTTGGCGGACTTCCCATTTTTTGACCTGATAGGAGCATTCTGATGAAAGAACCACGTGTGTATAAAACTTCGCCGATCCTCTTGGTGTTTATAGTCCTCCTTTTTGTGTTATTCCTGGGCATCTTACTCTTTGCTTTTGGCCCGAATTCGCTTGGTTTTATGATCCCATTGGCTGTATTGTCAATATTCTTTTTTGGCGCTGCGTTTGTTGCACTGGTTTCAAAAACCATCGTTTCAGATGACGAGATGGTAGTGCAGGGTTTGTTTGGTACAAAGACTTTGAAATGGATAGAGGTTGGGCGGGTATCAGGCTGGGGGTATGCCATGAAATTGCACAGTAGAGATGAAGATGTGACCATGTCCATCAGTCCGCGATTGCCCGGGTATCAAGAGATCATTGAGTTCGTGGGCGCCAAACGTCCAGACTTGTTCTCGCCACTGCAATACAACGAGATCCGGCGTGGGCTTGCTCCTTTTATCAGTGTGTTCCTTGTCACCGTCATTATGGTTGGTGTGTCGGTTGCTTTCATCTTCGCAACCATGAATGATCCCAATACGTCCTATACTTCTTATACGCCTTTATTGGTGTTTGTTGGGATTGTTTTAGTCCTAGCTTCAACCACCCTATCTATTCCACGTTCTCTGACCTTGGATGGGGCTATGATGAACTTGAAGTACCTTTTTAGTGAAAAGAACATCCGCACGGATGAGATCAACAGTATTCAACTTACCTATACCCAAAGCCGAAATGGCAGGCATTATTTCATAGCGATCTATCTGTCAGATCGCAAAACCATCCGTCTCACGGGGTTGGGAATCAGCCTGCCGGTTGCATATTTGGTCCTGAAGAATTGGCATAGAGGAGGTTCTTCGAATACGCCCAGCATATTCCAACAATCATCTACCCAGCCAGGAACCGATAAAAAGAATTCAGACGGGGTGAACGAGTACTACAAGTGGCGATAACCTAAACTGCCTGGGCGCTGAAGAACATGGTAATACGATATGTTTTTCAGCGCCTTCTGCTTGGCATCTGAAATTCGTCAGACAAGTCTATAAAATTAATATAGTTTGCTAACTGTCCGTTAATCACGCACCTGCTATAATATGTCTGCCACTACACGACGGCGCAAGATGCCTGACACGTGAAACTCTGCACGTGACACCCCGGAAAGGCAGGTACACTATCATGGTCATTTCCAACTTCCCCCTCCACTACTTCTAAAACCCAGCCGCGGGCTCTCTTGTTACGCGCGCCTTTATATTTCTTTCTTTTGATTTAACGTGCCACTTGATACCTGGCACTTGAAACTTGGCACTTGAAACTTGGCACTTTAACTATGACACAACATCGAATTACAGACGACCTCGAAGCTTTGCTAGATGTCCTCCCCCCCAATATCCGTCACGCCGTGGAGAAGGCGAACAACAGCGAGAAATTGCTGGAGATCGTCATCGACCTCGGTCGTATTCCCACTGCCCGCTTTGTGGACGGTGAAGTTGCGTTGCTCAACACTGAGATCACCCGTGCTGAGATCGACCATATTACAGAGCGCATTGGCACGTTCGACGCCGACAACCGCGCCGGTATGGAGCGCACACTTCATCGCATTTCTGCGATCAAAAATAGACGCGGAGTCATTGTCGGTTTAACCTGCCGCGTGGGTCGTGCCGTGTATGGCACTGTTGATATCATCCAAGACCTGATCGAATCAGGTAAGTCGGTGCTGATCCTTGGTCGCCCTGGTGTGGGCAAGACTACGCTTCTGCGTGAAGCCGCTCGTATCCTTGCTGAGAACAAGCGCGTGGTCATCGTTGATACATCGAATGAGATCGGCGGCGATGGCGATGTGCCGCATCCCGCTGTGGGCAAGGCACGCCGCATGCAAGTCCGTGAGCCAATGCTTCAGCATGAGGTGATGATCGAAGCCGTGGAGAATCACAACCCCGAAGTGATCGTCATCGACGAGATCGGGCGTGAGCTCGAAGCGCTCGCCGCCCGCACCATCGCCGAACGCGGTGTACAGCTCATCGGTACAGCACATGGGCAAACCCTAGATAACCTCCTGCTTAACCCCACGCTCAGCGATCTTGTCGGTGGTATCGAAGCCGTGACTCTCTCCGATGAAGAAGCCCGCCGCCGCGGTACGCAGAAGACCGTCCTCGAACGCCGTGCACCGCCGACCTTTGACGTGCTGATCGAAATCCAAACCCGTGACCGCTTCACTGTGCATCAAGACATCATGAGTGCGGTTGACTCTTTACTGCGTGATGCACCCATCCCACCGGAAGTGCGCACGCGCGATGAAACGGGTGAGATCAAGATCGAGAAAGCCGCACCCGCTCCAAAGTCCAGAAGTGAGGCGCCGACGAAAACCCCGCTTCGGACTCGGAGACAGCCTGCCACTCAACCCGTCGATCATTCACCAGCGCCGACACAGGTTCCGAACGTTGGCGCAAAGTTGCAGACCATCCGTATCTTTGCGTATGGCGTAGCGCGTAATCGACTCCAGCAAGCTGCAAAGCGACTCGGTGTTCCAGCAGTTGTCGTAACAGATGCCGCCGAAGCCGACGTTTTGGTGACGTTGCGGACGTATTACCGCAACCGCGAGCACACCATCATGGATGCGGAAGCACGCGGCATGCCGATCTATGTGCTGCGCGCAAATTCCGTTTCGCAGACCGAGCAGTTCGTCAGCGACTTGTATAACCTGACCGAGCATGTGCAGCGCGACAACATGGAAGATATTCGCGATCAGGCGAAGCAAGCCATTAGTGCGGTCTTGAACGGTGAGCGTTTCGTAGACCTGCCGCCCGGACCTTCGCTTGTGCGCCGCCTGCAGCATGAAATGGCACGTGATGCCGAGTTGGTTTCTCACTCGTATGGGAAAGAACCAAGAAGGCATGTAAGAATTTTCCGAGAGTAAGACCACAGACGATAGACCATGGACGTTCGTCCATGGTCTTTTATTAAACCCGTTTACTTGTTTCACTGTCTACTTTATACTTCGCCCATGTTCATTACTCTTGAAGGTCCCGAAGGCTCGGGCAAAACATCCCACATTCCCCATCTCGTTGAATTTTTACGCGAGAAGGGACATACCGTCTTTCCAACCCGCGAACCCGGCGGTACGTCCATCAGCGAGCAGATCCGTGATGTGCTACATGATATGAAGAATGCTGAGATGCATCCGCGTACTGAGACACTGTTGTATCAAGCCGCGCGCGCCCAGATCGTGGAGCAGGTCATCAAGCCGCGCCTTGCCGATGGCGAGATCGTTATTTCGGATCGTTATTATGATTCGACCATTGCTTATCAAGGCTATGGTCATCAACAAGACCTTGAACAAATCCGCGCTTTAGTCAAATACGCCACTGGCGGCTTAACTCCTGACCTGACATTGTTGCTCGATGTTGATGTGGAAGTAGGACTCAAACGCAAAAAACAAAACGCATCTGAATGGAACCGGATGGATGACCATGAAGTTGCATTTTATACACGTGTCCGTGCAGGATATCAGGAAATGGTCAAAGCTGAGCCAAAGCGGTGGGTGGTGGTCAACTCGGAGCAGGCATGGGAGGCTGTGCAGGCGGAGTTGAGGCGGGTAATTTTAGAAAAATTAGGTAAATGATTTTGTAGGGGCGACTCGCCTGTACCCGAAAGGGTGCGAGTCGCCCCTACAATTTTGTTTGATACAATCTCCCCATGTCATCCAACCTACATCTCTTCTCATCCCCTGGCGAAAGGGACATTCGTTATATTGTTGATGCCTGCCGCCAATATTGTGAAGGTAAAGACGACCCGACCATTGCCTTCCTGCCACTCGCTTTTCTTGACGGCGAAAAGTGGTTGGACTATACCAAACAGCAATTCAAGGGTTTGGCACGTGTGGAGGTCATCAATACTGAGCGGATGACCCCAAAAGAAATTGAGAATATTTTGCGAGAGTGTGTTGTAGCTTATATTTCAGGCGGGAATACTTTCTTGCTCAATCATCGTTTGCACGCCAGTGGAGTGATGCCCTTCTTGAAGAAGAAAGTCCAAGCTGGGCTGCCGGTGGTGGGTTTCAGCGCAGGCGCCATGTTGTGCGGACCAAACATCCTGACTGCCAATGACATAAATGCTGTACAAACGACAAGTTTCAATGGCTTGAACGCCGTCCCCTTCAACTTCTTTTCCCATTATTCTACCGATGGATATATACAATCCATGCAGGATGATTGGTTGAGCGACTTTCACATTTTCCATGATAACCCCGTCGTTATGATGTGTGATGGTTCGTATGCAAAAACTGAAAAAGGTAAGACTACCCTCGTCCGTGGTGAGGCGTATATTTTGAGAAAAGACTCAGAGAAGGAAAGACTCGAAGAAGGTCAGCTGATCGCTTTATAGGAGAAAATCATGACCGAACAATGGATGCCCGGTAGTAAGGAAGAATTGTTGTCTGTTATGGAACACGAGTGGAATTTATTGGTCAACCTCACTATCTTGCTGACCGATGAGCAGATGACCCACCCCGATTCAGGCGGTTGGTCACCCAAGGATAATCTCGCACATCTCGCTGAATGGATGAACATTCTGATGGGCTATCATATGGATCGCAAACCCGCACATGAGGTGATCGGTACGAGTGAGGAGGTTGTCAAAGGCTGGGATATGGAAATCATCAACCCGGTATTGTTCAACCGTAATAAAGACCGTTCCCGCAGCGAAGTAATGACATTGCTGAAAACCACTTATGAAATATTGAAAGCCCGGCTCGAAGCAACTCCGTTCGACGATCTGCTCAAGCCGCGCCATGCAAATGACCCTAAAAAACGTCCGCTCCTTTTGTGGGTGTTGGGCGATACCACCGAACATTTTCAAGAACACCGTGAGACCATGGAAAGAGGAATCAAAATCTAAATGATCGCTACTGACGAAAAAGATATTAACGGCTTAAGAGCCGCAGGCAGGGTCTGTGCCCAAGCCATGCACCTGATGATGGAAAGTGTCAAGCCGGGTATGACCACGCTTGAGCTGGATCGAATTGGGGAAGAGTTTCTAAAGAAGAATGGTGCCAAGTCTGCGCCGCGTGTGATGTATAACTTCCCCGGCGGCACGTGCATCAGCATTGTGCCAGTCATCGCGCATGGAATTCCCAACGAGCATGTCATTGAAGATGGTGAACTCATCAATATTGATGTCTCTGCTGAGTTGAATGGATATTTCGGTGACACGGGCGCTTCGATGGTGGTTGGGATGCCCAACCCTGAGTACAGCAAATTGCTTGAAGCTACCAAAGCCACGTTGGATAAGGTCCTGACCGTGGTACGGGCTGGCAAGCCGCTCAATATCATTGGCAAAACCGTTCAACAGGAAGCCAACAAGAATGGCTACAACCCCATTTTCGACTTGACCGGTCATGGCATTGGACGTCAACTGCACGATAAGCCATCCTCCATCTACAACTTTCACAAGCCGGATGACCGCCGCACCATGGATAATGGCTTGGTCCTTGCCATTGAGCCTTTCTTTACCACTGGGCAGGGACACGTTGTTGAAAAAGCAGATGGCTGGTCGCTGAAAACAGTAGACAATACCATTGCCGCGCAGTTCGAGCATACGGTCATTATCACCAAAGATGAGCCGATCATTTTGACGTTGCCGTAGACACATCATCATCGAATTAAATACTTACGCCTCATGTATTACGAATTTCGTAATACATGAGGCGTAAGTCGTAAATCCCCAATCGTTAATCTTAAATTGAGTCTAGTCTTCCTTCATCCACCGCTTGACCGCTTCATGGGGATGGTTGTAATTTCGCATGGCTTCCAATAATTTGGTGGGCTCAGTTTCCAGCGAGATCGCTTTGCGATGTTCATCAAAGACGAAGCCTTCCGTCACGGCATGGTCAATGGCGGCAAGCAGGGTGTTGTAATAATTTTTAGTGTTGAGCAAACCAACAGGTTTTTCATGTTCACCGGTTTGAGAAGTGGTGATGGTTTCGAAGAGTTCATCCCATGTGCCGAAACCGCCCGGTAGGGCGATGAACCCGTCTGAAAGCTCATGCATGCGTTCCTTACGCGGACGCATCCCTGGGCGGACTTCCAAGCGGGTGAGCCCGGTATGTGCCAGCGCGGGCGTATTCA
>JBEBCV010000089.1:0-6088 GCA_041157505.1 Chloroflexota bacterium
GGACGATGCAGAACGGCGCAAGAATCAAGAGGCATTCATCCGTGATGACGTTCAGATCATTGTTGCTACGGTTGCGTTTGGGATGGGTATTAACAAGCCAAACGTACGTTTCGTGATCCATTACGACTTGCCCAAAAGCATCGAAGGCTATTATCAAGAGATTGGTCGAGCTGGGCGTGACGGACTTCCTGCGCATTGCGTTTTGCTTTATAGCTATTCGGATGTTGCCAAACTTAATTATTTTGTTGACCAGAAGGAGGGTGAAGAAAAGCGTGTAGCCATTGAGCACCTAAATGCCATAGTACGTTACGCTGAGGATGCACGGAATTGTCGCCGCAAGCCGTTGCTTAATTATTTCAACGAATCCTACTCTGCTGAAACCTGCTCCAACTGCGACAACTGCAACTCCGCTCCAACCCCGCTCACAGATGTGACTATTCCTGCCCAGAAATTTCTTTCCTGTGTCAAACGCGCAGACGAGAAATTTGGTGCTGGTCATATTGTGGATATTTTGCTCGGGTCGAAGAACGAGAAAGTATTGCGTTGGGAGCATGACAAACTGTCCACCTATGGAATTGGGAAAGAATTGGATAGAAAACAGTGGATGCACCTTGCGCGTCAACTGCTTTCGTTGGGATACCTCAAACAGGAAGGGGAGTATCATACGCTCAGCCTCACACCTAAGGCGGTGGATTCACTTCGGAAGCGCGAAACCATTTTGGGCGTTATGCAAGAGGCGGGGCGCGCAGCAAAGTCAGATGGGAAGAAAAAAGCCGCAGAGTTGGAATATCATCGCGGTTTGTTTGCCATCCTGCGCCAAAAAAGAAAGGAATTGGCAGACAAGACGGGTGTGCCTCCTTATGTGATCTTCTCGGATCGGACTTTGACCGAGATGGCAGCGTATTTTCCGCAGTCGCCGGAGAGTTTGCTGACGATCTCTGGGGTGGGGCAGGTGAAAGCTCAGCAGTATGGAGAGACGTTTTTGGAGGTCATTCGTGGTTTCGCTGTGAAGCATGATCTGCACGAAAAGTCGAAGGAGAAGCAGAAAGAAAAGAGTGAAGTTGGGCAAAGAACATTGCTGATCGGAGAGCTATACAATGGCGGTGAGACGGTACAAAGCTTAACGGAGCGGTATCAGGTAACAAACCAGACTATTCTTGACCACTTGGCGCGTTTTATTATGGCTGGGAACTTGCTGAGAAATGGCTCGGATCTGGAAACCATGCTCTCTATTTCGGGTGAACTCAAGCAGGCGGCTTTTTCTGCTTTTGATGAGGTTGGGACGGCGATGTTGAAGCCAGTTTTTGACAAAATGAATGGGGAATTGAATTATGAAGATTTGAAGGTCTTACGGCTGATGTATTTGGCTGGACGTGGTGAACGATAGACCCAGCATCTTTTGGTCAACTTAATCATCTTTTCATCTGAGGGTGAATCGAGTATAATCCTGTCCGCAGGTTCGGCAGTGAAATGAATTCACTGGCTATGTCAAAGGAGAATTGAAGCGCAATTGTTGATCGTTCGATCATTTGGTTCGTTTCAGGTTTTTTGATGGACGCCATCGGCTGAATCTGTGTAGGACAGCCGATTTTTTATTTCCATAACGGAAAGGAGGTGACAACCAGTGGCAAGTGTCAATTTACGTAATGGCGAATCTCAAGATTCCCTGCTCAAGCGCTTTCGCAAAAAGGTCGTGAAGAGCGGTGTTTTGAGCACCGTTCGCCGCAAACGCTGGTTCGTTTCCAAAAGCGAAACCCGCCGTATGGAGAAGAAGAAGGCGATCCGACGCATCAAGCGACGTTCCTTCAAGGATAATGAATAGGAAGAGGCATGTATGACTAAAGAAGAAGGCAAAATCAGAGTGGACGGTGTGGTGATCGAAGCGCTGCCCGGCACCCAGTTCCGTGTGAAGTTAGACAATGGTCACGAGGTTCTGGCGTACCTTTCAGGGAAGATGCGCAAGCACTACATCCGTATTTTGTTGGGCGACCGTGTTGCCCTCGAAATGTCCCCTTATGATATGTCGCGCGGACGCATCACGTTCCGTCAGCGCAAGCAAGCTGCCGCCGCCGCTCCTGTTGAAGAATAGTCCTTGCGATTTGAATAAAAAAAAGCTCTCCGTTTTGGAGAGCTTTTTTTCGTTTAAGCGTTGGCGGAAATTTTCACCATGGAGTATGCGGAGAACACAGAGTTTTTTGAAGGCGTTCCATGTACTTGGTTCTCTCTGTGGTGAAGAATATTTATGGCAGATCGCGCCAAGATCCGAGGACTTTCATATAGTTTGCGCGTTCGAACGCTGCCGGTTCTTTTACGTTCTTCTGGCTCATGCTGCCTTGCATCTGCTGAATGGATTCATATTCACGTTCTTTCATCCAGGTTTGCAGATCTTCGAGTACTGCAGGAATAACCGTCTCGCCGTTGTGCAGCAGGGTGGACGCCATCATCGCCACTTTTGCGCCTGCCATCATGGCTTTGAGTACATCTTTAGCAGTGTGGACGCCGCTGGTCAGGGCGTAGTCTGCGTTCACTTTGCCGTATAAGATCGAAATCCAGCGAAGCGGGAGGCGCAGGTCTGCAGAGGTGCTAAGGTCGAGATTGTGGACGATGTCCAATTCATCGAGGTCAAAGTCTGGCTGGTAGAAGCGGTTGAAGAGGACGAGTCCGTTTGCGCCTGCATCGACGATGCGTTTGGCAAAGTTGGGCAGGGAAGTGACAAAGGGACTAAGTTTCACCGCCAAAGGAATCTTGATCGCAGATTTTACATCCGCAACAAGTTCCACCTGGGCATCTTCCAGCTCAGCGGCAGTGAGGTTCGGGTCTGTAGAGAGGAAGTAAAGATTGAGTTCGAGAGCATCTGCTCCGGCTTCTTCAATGCGTTTGGCGTAACTTGTCCAACCGCCTTTGGAGACGCCGTTCAAACTGCCGATCACGGGAATATTGACTGCCTTCTTAAGCCCCGCAACCTGATTGAGATATTTTTCCGGGCTGACGCCATACATGCCGCCGTCGGGTAGGTAGGTGAGGGCTTCGGCAAAAGACTCGGTACCCCGCGAGAGGAAGTGATCGAGCTCCAGGCTTTCATGGATGATCTGCTCTTCAAAAAGCGAATACATCACAATGGCAGAAATGCCTGCTTCTTCCAATTTTTTAGCTTTTTCTATTCTCTTTGAAAGCGGCGAAGCGGAAGCCACGAGCGGATTTTTTAGTTTTAAACCGAGATAAGTGGTGGAGAGTTCAGTCATAGGTAAGGCTCCTTTGAAGTGTTAAAAATGGGCGAGAAGGTTTCTCGCCCATAATAAGGCTTACTCTTTTTTATCGTTACCATTTCCGTAGTGCATGGCTGCCATCTGCTGATAGAGCGTCCAGCGAGACTTGGCATCGTGCTGGGCTTCCTTCATCAGCTCTTCGGCGCGTTCTTCGTTCATTTGCGTCAGCATCTTATAGCGGGTTTCATTGTATGCATATTGCGAGAACGGGATGCTAGGCTCCTTCGACTCGATCTGGAGCGGATTCTTGCCTTCAATTGCGAGTCTTGGGTCATAGCGGAAGATGGGCCAGTGACCCGATTGTACAGCCAGTTTTGCCTGGTCGAGACTGCGTGCCATATCGTAGCCGTGAGCGATACATGGGCTGTAAGCAATGACGATCGAAGGACCATCGTACGCCTCGGCTTCGAGCAGGGCTTTCAAGGTCTGCTGGTCGTTGGCGCCCATCGCCACTTTGGCGACGTATACATAGCCGTAGGACATGGCAATGAGACCGAGGTCTTTCTTTGGCATACCCTTACCGCTCATGGCGAACTTGGCAACAGCCGCACGCGGCGTAGACTTGGACGACTGACCACCCGTATTCGAATACACTTCTGTATCGAGCACCAGGATGTTGACGTTACGTCCGCTTGCCATTACGTGATCCAAACCACCGTAACCGATATCGTATGCCCAACCGTCACCGCCGATGATCCAGACGGATTTCTTGACGAGATTTTCGGCAAGGCTGATGAGGTCTTTGGCGCGGGTGTCACTGGATTTTCCAAGTTTGTTCTTCAACTCTTCAACACGTACGCGCTGAGCTTCGATGCCCGTTTCGTCAGTTTGATTTGCATTCAGAATGTCGGTCACTAACTGCGTGCCCACGGTCTGTTCGAAGGACTTGAGCAGTTCTTCTGCATATTCCTTCTGCTTATCGATCGTGAGGCGCATACCCAAACCAAACTCGGCATTATCTTCGAACAGCGAGTTCGACCAGGCAGGTCCGCGACCATTGGCATCCTTTGCCCACGGGGTGGTAGGGAGGTTGCCGCCGTAGATGGAGGAACAGCCAGTGGCATTTGCGATCACGGCGCGGTCACCGAACAACTGCGAGACCAACTTCACATAGGGCGTCTCACCACAACCTGCGCATGCACCGCTGAACTCGAACAACGGGCGCAGCAACTGCGCATTCTTGATGGTGGATGGATTGACCAACTTGCGGTCAAGATCGGGCAGGTTCATAAAGAAGTCCCAGTTCTTGGCTTCGGCTTCACGCAGAGGCGGTTGTGCTTCCATGTTGATCGCCTTGCGACCCACTGCGGTCTTATCCTTCACCGGGCAGATCTCTACGCACAAGGTACAACCTGTGCAATCTTCTGGTGCGACCTGCACCGTATAAGCAAAGCCTTCACCAAATTCCTTGAACTTCGACTTGGTGTGCTTGAAAGTCTCCGGCGCATCGGCAAGAGTTTTCTCATCGTACACCTTGTGACGAATGACCGCATGCGGGCAGATGAGCACACACTTACCGCACTGGATACAAATATCTTCATTCCAAACAGGGATTTCCAATGCGAGGTTACGCTTCTCCCATTGCGTGGTGCCAGTGGGGAAGGTACCGTCCACGGGGAAGGCAGAGACGGGGATGTTATCGCCATCGGAATTGATGATCTGACCAAGCACATCCTTGACGAAGACCGGCGCCTCATTCGGGACCGGAAGCCTGCGCACCGTTTTCGAACTTGCCTTTGCTGGAACTTTTACCTCATAAATATTCGCCACGGTTGCATCCACGGCTTCAAAGTTCTTTGCCACCACAGCTTCACCACGCTTGCCATAGGTCTTCTTGATGGCATACTTGATCTGCTCAATGGCTTGTTCTTTCGGCAGAATGCCGCTGATGGCGAAGAATGCGGTCTGCATGATGGTGTTCATGCGTCCGCCCATGCCAGTCTTTTCAGCCACATCGTAGCCGTTGATCACATAGAACTTGAGTTTCTTGCTGATGATGTCGCTTTGCACTTCCTGCGGCAGGTTATCCCAGATCTCTTCGGGTCCATACAGACTGTTGAGTAGGAAGATGCCGTTCTCCTTGGCGTACTTGAGCATGTTCACGCGCTCGAGGAAGGAGTATTGGTGACAGGCGACAAAATTCGCTTGATTGGCTTCGATCAAATACGGGGCACGGATGAATTTGGGACCAAAGCGCAGATGCGACATGGTCACTGTACCGGATTTCTTGGAGTCGTAATAGAAGTAGCCTTGCGCGAAGTTCTCGGTCTCTTCACCGATGATCTTGATGGAGTTCTTGTTCGCGCCCACGGTTCCATCGGAGCCAAGACCGAAGAAGACGCAACTGACCATGCCTTCAGATTCGATCGAGAAGGAAGCATCTACAGTGAGAGAGGTGTTGGAAACATCGTCGTTGATACCGACGGTGAAGTGATTCTTGGGTTCAGGCTTGGACAGTTCATCAAAGACCGCTTTTGCCATCGCCGGGGTGAATTCCTTGGAAGAAAGCCCATAACGCCCACCAATGACACTGACATTTGACCTTCGACCTTCGACCAACGCACTAATAATGTCCATGTAAAGCGGTTCGCCCATTGCGCCAGGTTCCTTGGTGCGGTCCAGCACGGCGATGGATTTGACGCTCTTGGGCAGCGCCTTGATGAAATGTTCGACTGAGAATGGGCGGTACAAGCGGACTTGTAACACACCGACCTTCTCACCTTTTTGGGAAAGATAGTTGGCAGTTTCTTCGGCAACTTCGCCACCGGAGCCCATGATGATGATGACACGTTCAGCATCTGGAGCACCTGAATAATCGAACA
>JBEBCV010000090.1:0-4132 GCA_041157505.1 Chloroflexota bacterium
GGTCACCACCACGACGATCTCCGCCGCCGCGACCGCCTCGGTCACCACCGCCGCGCGGACCACCACGTCCGCCGCCGTTGCGACCACCGCCGCCCTTATCCTTTTCGCGGGCTTCTTCGAGCGTCCAGCCTTCGAGAACGGCCTGACGTGAGAGGCGAACCTTGCCATTGGCGTCCACATCGGTGACCATGACGGTCAGTTCGTCGCCCATAGCGCAGACATCTTCGACCTTTTCCACACGTTCACTATCAAGCTGGGAGATGTGAACGAGACCGTCCACGCCGGGCATGATGTTCACAAACGCACCGAAGGCTTCGATACGAACAACCTTGCCAGTGTAGATGTTGCCAGCTACAGCAGATTCGCCCAATCCCTCAATGCGTTCCTGCGCGATCTTTGCACCTACGCCATCGGTCGAAGCGATGTAGACAGTACCGTCCTCTTCGATATCGATCTTGACGCCGGTTTCTTCCTGCAGGGCGCGGATATTCTTGCCGCCCGGACCAATGAGCGCACCGATCTTATCCACGGGGATCTTGACGGTGATGATGCGCGGAGCATGCGGTTTGAGTTCCTTGCGCGGCTCAGCGAGCGCAGCCAGCATCTTGTCCATGATGGACATGCGTGCCACACGAGCCTGTTCGAGTGCTTCTTTCATCATCTGGGCGCTCAAGCCGCTGATCTTAATATCCATCTGAAGAGCAGTGATGCCTGCAGCGGTACCAGCGACTTTGAAGTCCATATCGCCGAGGTGATCTTCGGTGCCCTGGATGTCGGTCAAAATCTGGTAGCGTCCGCTCTCATCAGTGATGAGACCCATTGCTACACCAGAGACGGGTGACTTGATCGGCACGCCTGCGTCCATGAGGGCAAGGGTCGAGCCGCAGACTGACCCCATTGAGGTCGAGCCGTTGGAAGACAACGCCTCAGATACCACGCGGATGGCATACGGGAAAGATTCTTGTGCGGGCAACACCGGTTCAAGCGCACGTTCAGCCAACGCACCGTGACCAACCTCGCGGCGGCTTTGTCCACGCAGCGGTTTGACTTCGCCAGTGGAGAAGGGGGGGAAGTTGTAGTGGTGCATGTAGCGCTTGGTATCGTTCGGGGAGAGGTTGTCTAATTCCTGCGCTTCGCCCAACGTTCCGAGGGTGGCAAAGGAGAGGATCTGGGTTTCACCGCGGGTGAACAATCCAGTTCCATGCGCGCGGGGTGATACATTCACATCGCACCAGATGGGACGAATTTCAGTCGGCTTGCGTCCATCGGGGCGGGCGCCCATGCTCAAGATGCGTTCGCGGACGACTGCTTGTTCTGCCAACTCAAATGCTTCACGGAATTCGTTGACAGGCATGTAATCTGCGGCGTTCGCGCCTTCTGGCACGGTGCAGAATTCGGCTTCGGCGGTTTCTTTGATTGCGCTCATGCCAGAGTAGAACTCCACTTTGGAGAGTGGCTTGTCGAGCAGTTCGTTCATTGGTCCACTGACACGGTTGAAGACCTTGTTCTTTGCTTCGTCGCTGGGCAGGTGCAGTTTCACTTCGCGCTTGGGCTTGCCGATCTCGGCAGCCATTTGGAATTGCAGGTCAATGATCGGTTGAATGGAGGCATGACCCAATTCAAGAGCCTGCACCATTACATCTTCAGGGATCTCGTTTGCGCCGCATTCCACCATGAGGATGGCATCTTTCGTTCCGGCAATGCGCAGGTCGAGGTCAGAGGCTTCGATCTCGGCGAAGGTCGGGTTGATGACGAACTCGCCGTTCACACGTCCCACACGAACGGCGCCCACAGGTCCGCCCCACGGAATGTCTGAGATCATGATCGCAGCCGAAGCGGCGTTGATGGCTAAAATGTCAAGCGGGTTCACACCATCCGATGAGAACGAGTACATGATGACCTGCACTTCATTACGCATGCCATCCTGAAAGAGCGGGCGCAGAGGTCGGTCGGTCAATCTTGCAGTGAGGATCGACTCAGTAGAGGCGCGTCCTTCACGGCGGAAGAAAGAGCCGGGAATTTTTCCTCCGGCATACAATCTTTCTTCGTATTCAACGCTCAAAGGGAAGAAGTCGATGCCGTCGCGTACGCCGCCCATGGTGGCAGAGGCGAACACGATCGCTTCATCAATACCAAGCGTAAGAGCGCCGCCAGCCTGACCAGCTAAGCGACCCGTTTCGATGGTTACCGTCTTGTTCCCTACGACGGCTGAGTAGCGTTTACCTTCGGGTTTCATATTTAATTGTCTCCTAAAATCTTATGGGCGAATCACGGTCGCCCCTGAAAAGCTCCCGCCTCGGGGTCAGGGACTGAAGAGTGGGAACGACGCCTTGCGTCATTCGCGCTATTCAATTCCTGACGGCGGGTTTACACAATGTAGGGGCACGGTGACCGTGCCCCTACGGGGTTTCGTACTATTTACTTGCGGCGCAAGTTCAAACGTTCAGTGACACTGAGGTACGACTGATAGTTGCTCTGGCGCAGATAGGTGAGTAAGCGGCGGCGCTGACCCACCAACTTGAGCAGACCACGGCGGCAGGACTGATCCTGCTTGTTGCTGCGCAAGTGGTCGGTCAACTGAGTAATGCGATTGGTTAAGATCGCGATCTGAACTTCAGGTGAACCGGTGTCTTTCTCGTGGCGATGAAAATCTTCGATCGCCTTTGTCTTAACTTCCTTTGCGAGGGGCATGACGTATGCGTCTCCTTTCTAATAATATTGCAGGTCTCCATGCCGAAAGCTGTTAAACCGTCGGTAGGACCAGTCACGGGGCAAAATTATACCAGAATTCGCCCTGAGCGGAACCGCCTCAGCGGTGAAGTCGAAGGGCAGTCTCATGCTCCTCAAAATGCCCGGTTACATAGCGGAAAAGACGCTCAACACTGACCTCACCTTTGAGATCAGACACAAAATCAACTGGATAAACAGCAAATTTGCCCAGATCCTCTTCCCGCGTCCGCCTCAATCTGGACTTTATGACTGCGTGCGCCTTCCCGTATGCTTTGAGCAAACTCTGCTGGTTGACTCGCTGGCTCCGTCGGCGCCCGAACCAGGCGTTGACTGAGTTGAAGAAGCGTGAGGGGAAATGCCGCATCAGAAAGTTGTACAGCCCGGTTGCATGGACCGTCATCCAAACTTCCAGCGCCAACGCTCTCGGACCCAGCGTAATGTGAAAAAGGATGTCTCCAACGGTCCACGCGGGGTTGGCAGTGGGCAGGGAGTAGGTTCCTTCAGGAATTGAATTGACCAGTTCGATAAACCGGCGATGTGTATCATCTAATTGGGCTTCAATTTCTTTTTTATTCATTAGGATTCCCATCTTGCATTTGAATTTTGGCTGTGATAAACTCTCCTCATCTAATTCTAATTTGAAAGGAGGTACTTTTGAATGTCTATCGTGATGATTGAAACAACAAATCTATGCGTGCCTCCCCGCGTGTTGGTTGGGTAATTAATTCCCATTTCTGAAACCTTTCCGCAGGCGTGCTGATGCCCTGCGGTTTTTTTTTGCCTTGGGGCGGAACATCGGTATTGAAAACTTTACTAACAATTAAATCAGGAGTAATCCATGCCCTCTGTCATTTCGATCTCGAAACTGGCAAAACATTATCAAGTCCCCGAACGAGAAGCGGGTCTTAAAGCCGCTGCCAAGGGGCTCTTCAAACGCACCTACAAAAACGTCAAAGCAGTAGACGGTATCTCGTTCGACATTCAACCAGGCGAAGTGGTTGGCTTTCTCGGACCGAACGGTGCAGGCAAAACCACCACGCTCAAAATGCTCAGCGGACTTTTGCATCCCACCTCCGGCGAGCTTTCTGTGTTGGGCTATGAACCTGCCAAACGAAACCATGATTACCTGCGCCAGATCACTCTGGTGATGGGCAATCGCAATCAACTCTCATGGGACCTGCCCGCCCTTGATTCATTTGACTTGCAGCGTGCCATTTATGGCATTCCAACCGAAGAGTTCAAACGCACCCGCGATGAGTTCATCGAACTTCTCGATTTGATAGAACTGGTACAGAAACCAGTTCGCAATCTGTCTTTGGGTGAGCGCATGAAGATGGAGATCGTCGGTGCATTGCTTCATAAGCCGAAGATCCTCTTCCTTGATGAGCCGACGCTCGGTCTC
>JBEBCV010000091.1:0-3971 GCA_041157505.1 Chloroflexota bacterium
TTGAAAATCACTTCAAACGATTTCTTAACTCTTGGAAGTGTTCAAGAATGTTAGGGTTGAGGTCATATTTCTCTGCCTGTGGCAGGGCTTCCTGAAACATGCGTTCAAACTCATCAAAATTGATATGCTGTGTTTGAATGAGAAATACGATATCTTCAATGTCCGTATCAAAACCGCGGTCTAACTTGCTCAGGGCGATACTGTATGGATCGGCAACAAAGACTTCCAGATTGCCAAACTGCCCGATATAGATATTGCGCTTTATACCGTCAGGAGGCAGGGGAATAAAACGGTCAAGAGGTACAGGCTCAACGTGGACTTGAAGTTCTTTTGCAGCCTGCATGATGATTTTATGTAAGTCGCTTGGGTGAACATCATCCCCGAAGAAGTCAATGTCAATTGTGAGTCGTGGACTGCCAAGCAGCGCCAGAGCGCTTCCGCCTACAAGAATCAATTGTGATGAGGGAGGTACACGGTCTCCAATACTTTGCAGGATGGATTTGATTTCTGAATTATCCATGATCTACCCTTATCGGTATTCGAGACCCTTGCGCCAGACTTGCGCGGCATGCATGTAGGTCCCAAGCCAGTTTGTGAATGATCCGCTCAGTTCCCTGTGGCGTTTTGCCAACAAACGCAGATTTTCTTCAGGTTCATCGACGGGTGTTAGATTCAAGTCTTTAGAAAAATGGTCAGGCAGGGAAGGGCTTTCAAGGAGGTACTTTCTTTGCAGCCAGACTGCTGCGCTATAGTAGCACTGCAATGTCAACCGTGCTGATGGGGCAAGTCCCTTTACAACGTCACGGACGTGTGATGAATATTCAGGATGTTCGAGAAACAGAGGTATGAGTGAGAGACGTAAGCGAGATTCGTCACTTTGTGCCAATGCAGCAATTAAACGGGCAGGGTGCTTGTACAAGGATTCATTAGTGTCCTTGCCGCCAAGCACGAAGTTTACTCCCAGCATACGGAGCGCATGTGTCAATTGATCGCCAGTATTTGTGGAAACATGCTTCATATCTATAATTATATCTTGTATATCATGTGATTCTGTGAGAACTGATTTCGATCAGGTCTTACAAACCTGTATTGCTTTATTTTGCTTTTGTGCTATAACACGTAGGACAATAATTTATTGTCACCAAACTTCAGGCTCTTTCAAATTAAGAACCGCAGGGCGAACAAGAATCAGTAGCCCGATGCTCTTGAGTCTGCGGTCGAAGATTGACCCTCATAACCCGAAGGTCACAGGTTCAAGTCCTGTCCCCGCTACTAAACGTCAAACAAAAACCATCTGGCTCTGTAGAACAGAGCCAGATGGTTTTTGTTTTGGAAGGTTTCTTTAAAAATATATTTCTTAGGATAATTTATTATTGGAATAGTAACTTCAACAAGTATGATCAAAATCTGAATTACCCAACTCATGCTAGAATTCCATGCGAAAATGGGCATCGATACTTCCACTTCCGTTGGCAATCATCCACCTCGTAGTATCTCTGTCCGAAGTTTGGTGGAGTTTGTGATGCAATCGGGGGATTTGACTACGGGTGGATTCCAAAGGCGTGACCGCGCCCAACTCGGTACACAGGGACATAAACGGGTACAGAAATCACGTCCTGATGGATACGAAACCGAAGTAGAAGTTGCTTACCTGATCGAAGGATCAGTCCCATTGTTGGAAGTGCGCGGGCGTATCGATGGTTTATATTCCAACAAAGAACCGGTCATTATCGAGGAAATCAAAACAACAACGCTGAGTTTAGATCTTATACATGAAGACCACAACCCTTTGCATTGGGGACAGGCTCAATGTTATGCGTTTATGTATGCCAGACAACATCAGCTTGGTGAGATCAACATTCATCTAACCTATTATCACTTGGATAGTCATGAAGAAAAAACCTTTGAGCGCCATTTTAAATTGGCAGATTTGGAAAATTTCTTCTCAAATTTGGTCACCGCTTATTTGAGTTGGTTTCAAAAAGTTCAAGCGTGGCAAGCCAGGCGCGACTCTTCCATTGAACAACTCAGTTTTCCATATTCGGAATACCGCCCCGGTCAACGAGATATGGCGGTCGCGGTATATAAAGCCATCCGAACGAAAGATCGAGCCTACATTCAATCTCCTACTGGAGTGGGGAAAACGATTGCCACACTCTTTCCGTCTGTGAAAGCACTTGGACAAGGGTTGGCAACTAAAATTTTTTTCTTAACAGCAAAAACTTCGGGAAGATTAGTGGCAGAAAAAGCTTTGGAGGATATGCGCCGGTCAGATCTGTATATTCGAAGTGTGACACTGACAGCCAAAGAAAAGATCTGCTTTTGTCTGCCAGTCAATTGCGATCCCGATGTGTGTATCTTTGCCCGTGGTTATTTCGATAAAGTTAAGTTTGCGTTGGAAGAACTTGATCAACATCAAACTTTTACTCGTCCAGTGATAGAAGAATTGGCTCGAAAATATGAAATCTGCCCGTTTGAATTCTCGCTTGACCTGGCGTTATGGGTCGATTGCATCATTTGTGATTACAACTATGTCTTTGACCCCCGGGTTTATCTCCACCGTTTTTTTGATTTCACTCTTGATCCGTATATTTTTCTGGTCGATGAAGCGCATAACCTTCCCGAGCGTGCGAGAGCCATGTATTCGGCTGAACTGGAAAAAGAAACAGTTTTGCAACTCATACGGACACTGAAACCGCATGTGCCTGCATTGGCAAAGAAACTGGATGTGGTCAATAAATTATTACTAGAGAAGCGTAAGACATGTCAGTCGAAAGGCATAGACTCGCTGGTCGAGCATGAACTGCCTGAAGATCTGTTAAAAGCAATTCGTGAGTTTAGCCATAAAGCAGAGGATTGGTTGGTGCAGAATCAGGCTGCTGAGTTCAGGCAGGAGCTGCTGGAGTTTTATTTCTTGTGTAGTAATTATTTACGCACTGCTGAATATTTTGATACGTTCTATGTATCCTATTTTGAGCGTGTGGGACAGTCAAATCTTAAGTCGAAGTTGTTTTGCCTTGATCCAGCTCCCTTGTTGAAGACCCCGTTTGAGCGGAGTCGATCGACTGTTTTTTTCTCGGCGACTTTGCTGCCAATGGATTACTTCATGAAACTTCTCACAGGCGCTGCTGAACATCCCAAATACATTTTTAAATCTCCTTTCCCTCAAGAGAATGTCCGCCTGCTGATCCATAATAAGATTTCCACCAAATTTGCTCAACGAGCGGACTCCTATGATGCGGTTGCGGACGTGATTGCGTCAGTTCTCGATACACGTACCGGTAATTATCTGGTCTTCTTTCCATCTTATGTGTACTTAAACGAAGTTGTAGACCGACTCAAGGCGAGACTTCCAGAAAGGCAGCTCCTGATTCAGGAACGCGGAATGACAGAAGACGCCCGTGATGCATTTCTGTCTCAGTTCTCTTCAAGTAACGAAGAGACACTGGTCGGTTTCGCTGTCATGGGGGGGGTATTTGGGGAAGGGATCGATCTGGTTGGAGAGCGATTGATCGGGATAGTGGTGGTGGGTGTGGGCTTGCCCCAGCTGGGTTTGGAAAGAGATTTGATCAAAGAATATTTTGATGCTCTATCAGGCAATGGTTTTGCCTATGCCTATCAATATCCAGGCTTCAACAGGGTGTTGCAGGCAACGGGTCGAGTCATTCGCACAGATACAGATCAGGGGATTATTGTGTTGATCGATGAGCGCTTTATCAATGCTCGTTACCGTCATTTGTTCCCCTCCCATTGGCAAGGATATAAAGTCGTGACCTCAATTGATGAAATTGAAACTGAGCTTAGGAATTTCTGGTCAAATAAGTAACAGTGGATCGCGATCAAAGTGTTCAAGAACACCAAATGCCTGCCAAATAAATTTTGACGGTTCCTTCCAAGCCTGAGCCTGATTCATAATCGAAGACTGATCCCTACTGATAACATTTTTTCCCCTTCAAATAATCTGATAGCAG